>NZ_JAVBIE010000006.1:0-141286 GCF_032821635.1 Corynebacterium nasorum
TCGTAGAGGGCCACGGCATCGCGTTTGAACTGTTCGGAGTACCTGGACATGGTGGTAGATTACCTTTCTTCCAGCCCGACTGGGCTGGATATCAGGTGTCCACCAAACAGGGGTCAGGTCCGTATGCGGAACAAATAGATGTTGACCCCGTGCAGTACGAGGAATCTTTAGGCGTAGAGGGCGTGAAGGAACTTCGCGAGCGGGCGCATGGCGCGTATGCGAGGCGTCGGCTCGCGGTGCTTTCTGGCTCTGTCGAGGACGTATATCGTACTCATACGGACGGATACGAGCAGCTGATTCGCGGCCTTTCGGAGATAGGTCAGTTTGACCTCGCCTATAGGTACTCAGAGAAGGCCATGCTGGCGTTGCCCACGGAGGATACTTTCCATATCGTTACTTTTTGGGCCGCGCTTTGCGACGCCCACTTTCCCCACCGCAGCCCCGCCGTGCACCGGATAGCCTTCGATAGTTTTCCAATGCTATCGACTGCGCGTGGGCTTTTTGCGGCCGTAGGGGACACCGCGTCAGTACTCATCCAGACTCGCCTGCGGGATAAACCATGGGACCTAGCGATGTTCCAGTACGTGTGCCTAAATGATCCGGAGCGTGCTTGGGCAACAGCCTCGGACGCCGGAATTGAATGGAGCTTGGCAGAGCAGCTTCTTCCGGACTTGCCGGACGAGACCATTCCCATTCTGATGCGAAAAGTCGAGGAGCAGTTGGAAAACAAGTACGGTTGCGACCAAGCGTATGAGTTGCTCGGGAAAATCCAAAAGGTTGCTGAACCAACTTCCTTTGAAGAATTCTTGGGTCGGCTAAAGCGGAAGTTTGCTAACTGCCCCGAAATTCGCTCCCTGCTTGCCGGCGTCGACGAACTCTAAACCTTTCCTTTTACCCCCGCCGGTGTGTGGGGTGTGACTCTGGAGATCCCTGCAGGTTTAGGTCACCCTATTCGAACATAAACACCCCCATCAAGAGCATATGTTCGAAAGCCGGGATACTATAAGGACACTGGTTAGAAACCACGTACGAACCCCTACTTTTTTGTTGGAGTACACCCCGTGACTGCCACACTATCCCCACCTCAACCCGATACCGCCCTCGACTATCCCGACACCCTCCTCATTTCCGGCCATCCCGATACTGATCCTCTAGATGAAGGTGATGTGCCCGAAGCGTTCTACACCACCAACGCACCCGGCAACCACATCGGCCAAGCCGGCACCTACACCCGCAAAACCTCCTGGTTCCTCTACCGCGCAATCCTCCCCCAACTAGACGAAGATGTTGATTTAAGCCTGACCAGTCTCGCCAAAGACCTTGGTATCTCCTACTCGAAACTCCAAGGCTTCCTGCGCGTCCACTTCCGCATGCGCCAACTACCTCTAGTCACCGAAGTGCAAGGACTCCACTGGATCCTCGATCTGACCAAATTGCGCATCATCGACCGCGAACTACACCGACTGGAAAATAACCTAGATGACCTCGAAGCCATCGACGCCGCACTCGCAGACTTCCTCACGCCCACCGCACCGAATCAAACAGTCCCCACTGATGCTGAACTACGCCGCTTCATCCGCGGCTTCATCGACACCCACTTGCGCCCCGGAGACAAAGAAGAAAAGCCGCAACCCACACTCCGCATAAACTACAACCCCGATAACACCACTACACTATCTTTGACCTGCGATAGTGCTACCGCCACAATCATCGCCCGCCATATCGATGTGTACACCAACAAGGCACACACCACCGCAGCGCAGGGCCTTATCGATCTCATCCTCGAAGACACCCATACCAGCGTCGCTATAAACACCTTCACCACCAACGAAGACACCAATATCGTCTTTCATCCCGGCGCAGGTTGGATAAATCTCAACCATGCCCCCACAGACAACACCTTCATCCGTCGGCTTAACGCCGACGAAGTAGACTCCTACATCCCTGACGCCGACATCCGCGCCTACACCCAAGGCAGAGACGCCACCTGCCGCTGGCCCGGCTGCACCATCCCCGCCACACAGTGCCAACTAGACCACCGCATCGAATACCACCAAGGCGGACCGACCAGCCCAGACAACCTAGTAAACCTCTGCCAACACCACCACAACATCAAAACCGACCGCCGCGTCCACTACATCCTCGACCCCATCACCGGCACCATCGCCTGGCTCCACCGAGACGGCACCTACCAACTAGACCACCCCACCGGGCCCCTAGCCACACACCAAACACACTGGAACCACACCTGGGCAAAATACCTCGCACTACAACAACAGCGATCAAAAAGAGAGAAAGTGAAAGGATAAAGACGCCCGCCTCGCGGTTTAATTGTGATTGCGCGGGTTGCATATTTAGCGCGTAACTCGGTTTCTCGTTGAGGGCTACCGAGGCGTTAATCTTGCCTCGTGTGCTCACAGGACGAGGCAAGATGACGACCAATTCCTTGCCTAGCGTGGAAGTTTCAGTTGGGTCTGTGAACGGACCTGTATCCGACGTAGCTTATGCAGCTCTAGAGAACCAGCAGGTCGAACTTAGTAGCCTTGACGTCGGAAAGGCGCTTGCGGGCTCGCTCGAGGCGCTGCCATTCCTCTTGGGGGATGGATTTGCGAGCGATGGTGACGGTCTCGGCGTCAGGAGTGCCCCAGGCGATGGGCATCGGGGTGATTTGCTGCCAGTGGTTATTGTCCGCGCGGCCAGAAACAGCTGCAACGGGAACCTTGGTGCCTACGGTCCGTTGGGTGCCGGGGATGGCGGTCACGGTGCGCAGACATGCAGCCCAGCGGGGAGGAAGGGAAGGATCCACATTGGTATTCACCAATGCGAGCAAGACCATATCGCGTTCATTTACTTCAGCGATGACGGCCGGCGCAAGGGGATAGGAATCATAGAGTTGCTGGGCGGTGCCAACTTTACGAGCGGCGGCAAAGCCGACGATGGCCACCATGATTCCGAATAGAATCATGCCCAGGCCGATAGTGATGCCCCAGGAAAATCCCCACCAGATGGCCGCGCCGCCGATGATGAGCAGGATGCCCAGTACGAGGCCGGAAAGGCGAAGGCGGTTGGAATCGCGCAAGAGCTCGTTATTGGCCTTGGCAAAGGACTCGTCTACGTCGAACTTGAAGATTTTCATTGTTCTAAGTCTAGTGCGTCGATAAGCCGGTAGGCATATCCTTGTTCGGCGAGGAAACGCTGGCGGTGCACGGCGTAGTCAGCATCGAGGCTATCGCGGGTGACCAGCGAATAAAAGAGCGCCTCTTCTTCCTTGGGGCGGAGTAGCCGGCCAAGGCGCTGAGCCTCTTCCTGGCGGGAACCGAAGGTGCCGGAGACCTGGATGGCTAGGGCGGCCTCGGGGAGATCGATGGAGAAATTGGCGACCTTGGACACCACCAGAACGGGAAGGCTGCCATCCCGGAATTGCTGGAAGAGGCGTTCGCGCTTAGCAGTGGAGGTGGAGCCATCGATTACGGGGGCGTCGAGATGCGCGCCGAGTTCTTTGAGCTGGTCGACGTAGCCGCCGATGATAAGCGCCTGCTGCGGGTGGCGGGCCAGGATTTTGTCGACCGCGCGTAGCTTGGCGGCAGCCTGGGCAGCGATGCGGTAGCGGTCGCGAGGTTGGGCGGTGGCATAGAGCATGCGCTCCTCGGCGTCCATGTCTACGCGGACCTCGATGCACTCGGCGGTGGCGATATAGCCGGCCATCTCGAGCTCTTTCCATGGGGCGTCGTAGCGCTTAGGTCCGATGAGGGAAAAGACGTCGCCCTCGCGGCCGTCCTCGCGCACGAGGGTGGCGGTGAGCCCTAGTCGACGCCGCGATTGGAGGTCCGAAGTCATACGGAACACCGGCGCGGGAAGGAGGTGGACCTCGTCGTAGATGATGAGGCCCCAATCGCGGGAGTCGAAGAGCTCGAGGGCGCGGTATTCGCCTTTGGTTTTACGCGTGACCACCTGGTAGGTGGCAATGGTGATGGGCTTGATTTCCTTCTTCTCGCCGGAGTATTCGCCGATTTCATTTTCCGTCAGCGTGGTGCGGCGCAGGAGTTCGTCCCGCCATTGGCGGCCGGCGACGGTATTGGTGACCAAGATGAGCGTGGTGGATTCTGCTTTGGCCATGGCTGCCGCACCGACGATGGTTTTGCCAGCACCGCACGGCAGCACCACGACGCCAGAGCCGCCGGACCAAAAGGCCTCGGTGGCGTACTGCTGATAATCGCGCAGCTGCCATCCATCATGATTGAGGGCGATGGGGTGGGACTCGCCATCGACATAACCTGCGAGATCTTCTGCCGGCCAGCTCGCCTTGAGGAGGGCTTGCTTGAGGCGGCCGCGCTCGGAGGGCGGGACGGCGATGGAATGCTCGTCGATGCGAGCGCCAAGGAGCTTTCCGGTTGCGCCACGGGAGAGTTCTTCCAGGATAGGTGGCTCTTCGGACTCGAGAATGAGGCCGTGGGCTGGGTGGGCGTGCAGGCGGACGCGGCCGTAGCGGGACATGGTTTCGGCGACGTCGATAAGCAGGGCTTGGGGGACCGGAAAGCGCGAGTAGTTTTCGAGGACGTCGACGACCTGCTCGGCGTCGTGTCCGGCCGCGCGGGCATTCCACAGCGCGAGCGGAGTAATGCGGTAGGTGTGCACGTGCTCGGGAGCGCGCTCCAGCTCTGCAAAGGGAGCGAGCGCGGCGCGGGCCTCTGCGGCCTGGGCGTGATCCACCTCGAGCAAGACGGTCTTATCCGACTGCACAATTAATGGTCCATTCATGGCTCCAGCGTAACGGAGGTGATCCGGTGCAAGGGAAATCGGATAGTGGAGCCGTCGGAAGAGCGGGCGTCGATTTGCCCACCCGCGACCGTCAGCGGGGTAACGGTGCGGTGCTTTTCGTTGCCGTTCTTATCCGCATAGCCAATGGTGATCGACCGGGCTGTGCGTGCGGCTGCGTGGACTATATCGAGGCTGGGAGTGGAAGGCGCGGAGTCATCGCGCAGATTGCGCATGGCCTTCGCAATGTCCGGGAAAGCGGTAGCCCGACGCGCGGTGGGGGTCGGTAGCGTTGCAGGTTCGGGTGCAACCGTGAGGCTCGCGCCGTTGTGGTCCTCGGCCGCGGGAGAAAGACCGTGATCGCGCAGCCGCTCCAGCAGGTCGTGTACCGGCAGTTGAGAAATAGCGACGGTGGGAGCAAGCAGACGCAAAGGCGCGGCCTTGAGCGCAATCTGGAGGAGGGCTGGGTCCTCGCTGCGCAGGTAGGACAGTGCCGGGCCGGAGCGCAGGGTGCCGTGGCGCTTGGCGACGTCCCCGATATGGAACTCCAGCGTCTGCGGCACCTCCCCGTGGGCTGCGAAAAAGGCGTGGATTTCCTCCCCAGTCATTCCGCGATCAAGGCCGCGGCGAAGGGAAGCGTCCGAGATGCGGTAGACACTGGCCAAGCCGGGGGATTCAAGGTCCGCGACGGATTCGAGCCGTTGGTGTGTTTCTGGATCGAGCGGTCCGGGAACCAATACGGTCATATCTGCCTGAATTAGAAAGTAGTCAACCGTATCTGGGGTCAGGCGGGCGGCGGCCTCGGGGCCCTCGATAAGCACGCTGGTGGGGCGCTCGAGGGCGATTGCGCCGATCCACTCGGCTTCCGCACGGAGCTCGGCGATAGTCTCGTCCGCGGTATGCGTGGCAAAGAGTGGGAAGTGGAAGCGGAGGGATTCTTCGAAGGTGGGTTTCGCCCCGCGCAGATAGACCTGCAGGACCTTTTGCC
The DNA here is from genome assembly GCF_032821635.1 of Corynebacterium nasorum. Taxonomy (NCBI): domain Bacteria; kingdom Bacillati; phylum Actinomycetota; class Actinomycetes; order Mycobacteriales; family Corynebacteriaceae; genus Corynebacterium; species Corynebacterium nasorum. The sequence continues at coordinate 5,744 of NZ_JAVBIE010000006.1, forward strand.
TGAAGCCCGGCAGGCGGTCATTGGTGTGCGCCAGTGTGCGGCCTTCGTTGGTCCACGTGGAGGTTGTCCATGACTCGAGCAGGAGCTGCCATTTTTCGGCGAGGCTGGCGTCGAGCCAGGTTTGGGCGAGCTCCGTTGGGGCGAGGAAATTGCCCTCCATGTTTTTCGGCTCACCGCGGCTTAGTAGGCGGGCACTCATGCCGAGTTCGATGAGGCGGCGCAACTCCTCCTCGCCAATGTTAAGGGTCTTGCTTAATCCGGTGAGCTGGCGAACGCCGACGGTCTTGTCTTTGAGGAGTTCTATCGGCCGAGCGCCTAGGGAGTCAATGACACGCTGCATGCCGCGCACGACGGATAACCCGGCTGCAGTGCCAGCATCATCGGCCTTGGAATCGGGGGAGGGGGATTCGGTGATTCCCTCCACAGGGATAGGCGCGGTGGCTTTGCCGTTCAGCGCAAGGTGCACGGCGCGTGGCAGGCGGACGGTGGTTGAGTCAACGCGGTGGAGCAGCTGCTTGGCGATGAGCCGCGGGATCGGCCGCGTCGGATCCGCATCAACGGCTGCGTCCCGCGTGGTACCGAGGCCATTGGACCGGGACAGGGTCTCGAGGACCTTGCGCTCTTCAGCTGGCAGCTCGGCGATGTCTGCCGGGCTTACTCGGATTTGTTCGAGGAGGGACCAGCCCGTAGGCAAGGCAGGCATGACCTCAGGCGGAATGAGGACGTTGCCGTACGCTAGTCCGCGCTCCTTGAGCTGGCGGGTGGTCTCCGGATGCAGGTCTTCTACCTCCTCGAGCTCTCCACCACGGCGCGCGATGTCCTCGATTTTCGCGAGCAGCTCCGCGGAGCAGTCCATAAGGGCTCGTGTGATAGAGGTGCGCAGCAGGAGCCGAGTGGCGAGCGCGGCGATACTTGGGGGTAGTGGGTTGAGCACATCTGGCCGGTTGCGGAGGACTGTTGCCAGCTCTTCTTCGTCAAGGGAGGCAAGCCACGTGCGGAAATGCTGAAGATGGGAAGACTGAGTCATGATGACTTCCCAGTTTAGCTATCGATTGAGTTACGTTTTTGCGCAAGGTTTGAAATAATAGGGACTATGTCGAATGAGAAGAAGGGTCACGTTTCCCCGGCTTGGCCGAAGAACGAAAATCGCGAGCACGCAATCACGGAAATCTCTGCGCCTTTTGCTGGTGCATCCAGCCCCTACGGCGATGATCTGATTTTGCCGATGCCGGCAGAGAAGCTGAACTACGTTCACCCTTATACTCGCATCAACCGCTAGAGTGTTTCCCCGCCTCGGTGCGGGGAATTTCTCTCTCACGCAGAAAAGGCCCCTTGCATGAGCAAGGGGCCTTTCAGCGCTGTGTCTTAGCGGGTGATGTTCTCAATCATCTGCGCAATCGGGTCGATGACGTTGCGGTTGGCAGAGTAGAAGTTGTTGAAGTCGTGGCGGTTAGCCTTGTACAGCTCGGTGAACTGTGGAGGCAGAGCCAGGCCGTAGGAGTTAGCGGCGTTCTTGATGGTGTTGTACAGGGCATCAACGGCCAGCTCGTCGGACTTCTGGGCAGCAGCCTGCTTAACCGGAGCCGGTGCTTGGGCCGGAGCCTTAGGTGCGGCGGACGGAGCGGTGCGCTGGGTAGGAGCGGAGTTCAGGCCTAGGGAAGCGGAGCAAGCCGGCCATGCGCCCCAGCCCTGGGAAGCAAGTACGCGCTCAGCAACAACGATCTGCTGCTCGCGGGAAGCCTGGTCAGCGGTAGCTGCGAACTCGCCGCCGCCATTAGCCTGCCAGGTCTGCGGGTTGAACTGCAGTCCGCCGTAGAAGCCGTTGCCGGTGTTGATGTGCCAGTTGCCGCCGGCCTCGCACTGTGCCAGGCGGTCCCAGTCGGAATCCGGGGCAGCAGATGCGGTTGGTGCCATGATGGCAGCAGCGGCGCCGAAGGCGACGGTGCCGGCGGTGAACTTAGCGGCCATGCGGTTCTTAGCGGAGTGGCGTCCCATGTAGTTAGTCCTCTCTGTGTGCCCGCATTAAGTGCAAAGAATATGTACCAAAAAGAAAGGGCGGGCGAGGGCAACTTTCTTAACGGCTCTTAAATGTCTGGGGGACAGCGTAGCGGTTTATAACGAAAGTGTCACGTTATGGGCACTAAATGGGAAAGGAATGGGGCGAATGTGGCGCGTGCGAGGGCATTTGTGCAGGTGAGTGGCAACATGTGATCTGTGGCACATGGCGGAGGTGTGTCGCGTTAGCGTGCGCGACTTCTGTTGTTTTGACCAGGCAGCTAAAATAAAGATTTTCCCCTAGAGAAGAGGTGGGTACCTATGCCTATTGGCAAAGTGAAGTGGTATGACGCCGAGAAAGGTTTCGGTTTCGTCAGCAACCCGGGCGATGAAGACGTCTATGTCGGCCGCAACGTGTTGCCTAAGGGAGTAGAGGAACTGTTCCCAGGCCAGCGCATCGATTTCGATTTCGCGGCTGGCCGCCGTGGTCCGCAGGCGCTGCGGGTCAAGGTATTGGATAAGCCGCGTCGCCGCACGCCGGCCCGCAAGCCCGAGGAACTCGGCAGCATGGTCTCTGATGTGATGACTTTGCTGGAGTCACAGATTCAGCCGGTGCTCAATTCCGGCCGCTACCCGGAGCGCAAGACCGGCCGCCAGGTAGCAGAAATCCTTCGCGCAATTGCGAAGGATTTGGATAGCTAATCAGAAGCCTTCGTGGATTCCTCCGCGGAGGCTTCTCGTTCTTTATCGGTCATCGTGGTGAGCGACCACACGGTGGCCAAGGGGGTTTCGTCACCGTTGTCATCGGTGCCGATCATCATGGAGGAAATCTCTACCACCTTGAGGCGGGGGCGTTTGCCGGTGGAGGCCTTGATGGGCTCTACCGATCCGGGGATTGATACTTCAGTAGTCTCGTTCGCGCCGTGCGCGGTTTCATCATTGGCGGCGGGGTCATCGTAGATGGAGAGAATCTTCCATTCATGATCAGAAATCTCTTCGGGGATTTCCAGCTTGAGGGTGTCGTCTTCCCCTACGGTGAGGTTCGGGACCTCGCCCTCTGGGCAATCGGCGCCGGGCTCGCACGCGATATAAGGGGCGAAGTCGATGGAATTATCGCCCACGGAGGCGGTCACTTTGATTTCGCGCGGATCGGGACCCGGCCGCTGGTTCCACCAGTTCTGGAAGATCACTACGGCGGCGACGATGACTGCCACGACCACGATGAGGGCCAAGATCTGCAGCAGCGACTTTTTCCTTGCTTCCTTACGGGTTGCCATGGGCCTTTACCTTACTCGAACGTGGAAGAGTTCTTTCCACCGCTTGCCGGTAAGCCAGAACTCATCGTCTTTGATGTGCGCGATGCCGTTGAGGACGTCATCGGGGTCGGTATAGCGGGATTTATCTATGGCGTCGGTGGAAATGACGGCGGTCACGCGGCCGGTGGAAGGATCGATGCGGTAGATATTGTCATCCATCCACACATTGGCATAAACGGAATCGCCCACGCACTCCAGCTCATTGATGTCCTCGAGGGGTTTTCCTTCCAGGCTGACGTCGGTGGTCGAGCGCTCCGCAAAAGTTTCCGGATCCATATGCCGCAGGGTAGCGGAGCCATCGGACATGAGAAGATCTTCGCCGTTATTACACAGCCCCCACCCTTCACCGGTGTAGGCGGCGGTATCGACCTGGCGCAGGTCCTGGTCGTATTTCAGGGCCTGGCCGGACTTCCAGGTTAGCTGCCAGATGGAATCTCCGGCCTGGGTGATGCCCTCGCCAAAGTAGCGGTTATCCAGGTGCGTTTCGGCTAAGGTTTCGCCGGTTTCGGGGGAGAAGCGCTCCAGGCGGGATTCGCCCCATTGGCCGGTGCCAAGGAGCAGGTTGCCGTCCGGATCGGTTTCGAGGCCTTGAGTAAAGGAATTGGCCGGCAGGGAAGCGGTGCCTAAGACCTCCACGGAGAGGTGCTCAACTTCGGGTTCTGCATGGGTAGAGGAACAAGCAACGAGGGTGCAGGGCAGGAGAATGCAGGCGGCGCGGGAAAGAAACGACATGCACCATATGTACCACCGTGCGCGCCCCATAATGAATAATGAGGGGCGTGAGTAAGCGAAAAGCAAATCCGTTGATCGATTCCCGCGCCGTGCGCATTGCGCGCGAGGCGCTGGATGAGGTGGGGGAAGGGGGCGTCGGCAAGCATATCGGCGTCGCTGGGATGGGCCGAAACGTTGCTACCCACCGATTTGAAGCAGAGATGCCTGGCTACCCCGGCTGGGAATGGCAGGCGGTGCTCGCATGTGCGGAGGGATCGCGCTACGTCACCGTCAATGAAGTGGCGCTGGTGCCAGGCGGAGAGGCTCTGCAGCCGCCGGAATGGGTGCCCTATGAGGATCGCGTGCGGCCGGGCGACCTTGGGCCGGGTGATTTGATGCCACCGGCCGTAGATGATTCCCGCCTGGACGGCGACAAACTTTCCAAGTCCGGCTTGGACGACGCCAAGAAGCGCTGGCGCACCGAGCGTGGCCCGAATACGGATATGGCGGCCAAGGCGCGCCTGCAATGCCGCACCTGCGCGTTTTATGTAGAGCTGATGGAAAACTACGGCGTCTGCGCCAATGAGTATTCTGCGGACGGACGGGTAGTGCACTCGCGTTATGGTTGTGGCGCGCATTCGCAGACACGGGTGCGGGAAGAAAAGAACCCCGAAGTTGCCTTCGATGATGAAAAACCCATCTTCCAGGATTTTGAAATCGAGGACTAAGACAGCACACTTATGGCGTAAGACTCGCTGTACGTGAAAGGCGCAGGCGTTGAAAGCCACTCTCGATCGCTACTTCCATATCTCTGAACGTGGTTCCTCCATTGGAACCGAGCTACGCGCGGGAACGGTCTCGTTCTTCGCCATGGCCTATATCATTCTCTTGAACCCGCTGATCCTCGGCACCACCGAGGATGCAGACGGCTACGCGCTGGGCGTGCCGCAGGTTGCTGCCGCCACCGCGCTGGTCGCGGGCGTAATGTCTATCCTCTTCGGCGCGATTGCCAAATACCCCTTCGCCATGGCCGCCGGCCTGGGCATGAACACCTTCGTGGGCGTGAGCATGGTCGCCACCAGCGGGCTGACCTGGCAAGAATCGATGGGCCTGGTGGTTATCGAGGGCATCATCATCGTTCTGCTGGCCATTTCCGGTTTCCGCACCGCCGTCTTCGACGCCATCCCGCAGTCCATGAAGGCGGCGATGGGCGTAGGCATCGGCATGTTCATCGCCATGATCGGCCTTGTGGACGGTGGTTTTGTCACCCGCGTGCCGGACGCTGCGCATACCACCGTGCCGGTGGGCTTGGGCATTAATGGATCGATTTCCACTTGGCCGGCGCTGGTCTTTGTCATCGGCCTTATTATCTGTTCCTTCATGGTCATCCGGAACGTGCCGGGTGGGCTTTTTATCGCCATCGTGCTCACCACCATCATCGCTTTTATCGTGCAGGTATTTACCGGCTCCGAGGACTGGGGCATGGCCGCGCCCGTCAAACCAGAAGCGCTCGGTGGGATTCCGGACCTGTCCATTGTGGGCGATGTGAACCTGGTAGGCGCATTCACGAAAATCGGCGTGGTTTCCACCGTCTTGCTCATTTTCACCCTGTTGCTTACCAACTTCTTTGATGCGATGGGCACCATGACCGGCCTGGGCAAGCAAGGCAAGCTTGTCGACGCCGACGGCAACCTCCCCGATATGAAAAAGGCCCTCGTCGTAGAAGGCTTTGGCGCAGTGGCCGGTGGCCTAGGCTGTGCTTCTTCCAATACCGTCTTCGCGGATTCCTCCGCCGGCATTGCCGATGGCGCCCGCACCGGTCTGGCCAACCTGATGACCGGCCTGCTGTTCCTCGCCGCGATGTTTTTGACCCCGCTTTATGAAATCGTGCCTATCGAGGCCGCCTCCCCGGTGCTAGTCATCGTCGGCGTGATGATGGCCGCGCAGCTGACCGAGATCCGCTGGACCAAGATGGAAATCGCCATTCCGGCCTTCCTGACCATTGTGACCATGCCCTTTACCTATTCCATTGCCAACGGTATTGGCGTAGGCTTTATCTCCTTCGCGCTCATGTCCACCTTTGCCGGTAAGGCCAAGGAAGTGCACTGGATCATGTGGCTCTTGGCCGGCCTCTTCGTGATTTTCTTTGGCATGGATCCGATATCCAATGCCATCGGCTAGCCTAAAGGCATGCTGATTACTGACCCTGCGGACCCTCGCCTGGACGATATTCGGAACCTCAACAAATCCGATAAATCCGGCGAGGGTCTCGTCATTGCAGAGGGCCCGCTGGTGGTCTCCCGGCTGGCCGAATCCCGGTTCCCCATGCGTTGCCTGGTGGGCTTTCCTAAGAAGCTGGAAGCATACGTTTCCGAGTATGGCGAGCCTGAGTGCCCCATCTACGAGGTCTCCCGCGAGACCCTCGCAGAGGTAGCGGGCTTTGATATGCACCGCGGGCTTGTCGCCGCCGCGGACCGCGCCCCAGAGCCGGATCTGGGAGAGATTTTGAAGACCGCGAAAACCATCGCAGTGCTGGAGGGCGTGGGCGATCACGAGAATATTGGCGCAATCTTCCGCCACGCCGCCGGCATGGGGGTGGACGCGGTGCTGCTCGGCTCAGGGGCCGCAGATCCGCTCTATCGACGCTCGGTGCGCGTATCCATGGGGCACGTGCTGCGCTTGCCCTTTGCCCATTTGGAAGGCGGGTTCACCACGTGGCAGCGTTCCTTGCAGGCGCTTGCCGACGCCTCCTTTACCCTCATTTCCTTAACCCCCAACCCCCAAGCGGTGCATTTGGCCGAGGCCATGCATGGCTTGGATAAGGTGGCCATGCTCGTCGGTGCGGAAGGCCCTGGCCTTACCGAACACGCAATGAAGGCCACCGATGTGCGCGCACGCATACCGATGGCCCCGGGTACGGATTCCCTCAATGTGGCAACGGCCGCCGCCATTTCCTTTTATGAACGCCAGCGCTCCTTGAGCGACCTAAACGTCTGAGCGCCCCAATTGCCGATGAGGGAACCCAGATGCTTCGCAGTGGAGATGATCTCCTCGCCAGTGGATTCCGGCTCGGCGCTGTGGTCCTCGTAATCATCATAATCGTTCAGACCCAGCTTATTGGCCGACTGCGCAGCTAACTCGCCCACGGTCCGCTTCGGCTTCGGCGGGTCGATCTTCGGCTCTGGGCGGCCGTCAACCGCGTAACCCACGACGTCCAGATCCGGGCCATCGTGTCCTACCTCGATGCCGAGCCAGTACTCCTGGGCCGCCTCCATGATGCCCTGCGGCTCGAAGGGCAGGGAAATGCCACCGATCGGTTCGTACTTTTCTCCTGCCCAGTAGGGCGCCTCGAAAGGCTCTGGCAGGCCGGTGTCTTCATAAAGGTGCTCGCGCGTAGCGCACAGGCAGCGCTTGAGCTGGCCACCCTCCCACAGGGCGAAGCCGGCATAGCCTTCCTTTTCATTACTCGCCAGCGCAATGACGCGCTGGGCGGGGACCGCATTGAGTAGGGTTTCCGGCAGCTGAGAGAGGAGGACAGAGTCTCCTTCGCACACCGTCTGTACCACGGTGATGCCGGGGTAGCCGCCGATATAGTACTCATGTGGATCCGTCTGCGCGGAGCGGTTAAGCGGGAATTGCCCAATCGGGGTGACCGGGAATGTCGGGTCTAATTGGGCGAGGAATTTTCGCCCAAAGCCGCGATCCGCCTTGGGCTCGGTCTTTAGCACCTCTTCTGCGTTGGGCTTAGAGATGTACCAGAGAGTGAGTACTGCGTGAGAGATGTCCACGATTAGTCCCTAGGGCGCTTGGTATTGGAGCGAACGCCGAGTAGTACGTCCTCCCAATGCGGAGTGACGGCCTTGCGGCGGCGCTTGGCGGGCTTTTCTTCCGGGGAGGGGTTCTGTAGGAACTCCTCTTCCTCGGGCTCTTCCGGCGGGGTGGTTGGCGCAGTGAGGTCAGTGACGTTGCTGGGCTGATCGCCGTCGATAGCTTCGTCGTAGCGGCCACTGCCCAACGAGGTCAGCGAGCGCACCGGCTGTACGAAGTCCGGGTCCGTTAGGTCTGCGGCCACCGAGTTGCGGGCCTCCACCGTGGCGGGCGAGGACATGGACTGCTTGAAGTACCACTCGGCTTCGTTCTCGGACAGGCCGGCCTTCCACGTCACGCGCACGATCCAGGCCTCGCCCTGGTGGCGGTAGGCGTCCCAGGTGGACTCGGACAGTGAGTGTCCGCGAGCGGCAAAGGCGGTAGCAAGAACCTCCCACAGGGTGAGCTTGGCTGGGCCGTCCTCGCGTACCGGGTGAGCCTGCTTGGCAATCTCCGCGATGCGGTTGCGCTCCAGCATGACCGGGTAGGCGAAGGGTTCAATGCGGGACTCGGGCACGCCCATTTCTTCCGCCACTTCCGCCGCGGAGGCACCGGCGCGGATGCGGTTTTGGATCTCCGCCGGGCGAATCTTTGCCTCTTCAACCGGCTCCGGTTTGGCGGGCTTGGCAAGGCTGATGGCGGGAGCCGCCGGCTCTTCTTCCGGGGTTTCCTGCTGCTCACCCTGCAGGACCTCGCGCAGTTCATCGGTGATGGAGAGGAAAAACTCTTCGCCGTCTTCGGTGCGCAGCACCAAAGAGGTTTCAGTCGATTCGCTGTCAACTGGGAACAGCTCGCGCATAATAGGGCGCTCCTTTTGCCTATCGACGGCGGACAATTCTGTGATGCATTCAACTATAACGTGAAAAGCCCCACGGCCTGCGAGGCGGCGGGGCATGTTGAGTGAGTGATGCGTTACTTTGCATCCAAGACGTAGTCAATGCACTGGGTGAGCTTAGCGATATCCTCCGGATCAATGGCGGGGAACATGCCGATGCGCAGTTGGTTGCGGCCCAGCTTGCGGTACGGTTCCACGTCCACGATGCCGTTGGCGCGCAGGGTGGCGGCGAGCGCTGCGGCATCGACGGAGGCTGCAAAGTCGATAGTGCCCACCACGAGCGAACGAGAAGCAGGATGTGCGACGAATGGAGTGGCCTCTGGGCGGGATTCGGCCCAGCGGTACAGGTTAGTAGAGGACTGCGTGGTGCGCTCTACCATGCCGTCCAAGCCTCCGTTCTCATTCATCCACTGGATTTGGTTATCCAGCATGAGCAGGGTGGCAATCGCCGGGGTGTTATAGGTCTGGTTCTTGCGCGAGTTATCCACTGCGGTTTGAAGGTTGAGGAAATTAGGGATATAGCGCTCAGAGGCGTTGATCCTTTCAATCCGCTCCAGGGCGGCGGGGGACATGGCGGCTAGCCACAGGCCGCCGTCAGAGGCAAAGCATTTCTGCGGCGAGAAGTAGTAGACGTCCGTGTCGGCGATATTTACCGGCAGGCCGCCTGCCCCAGAGGTGGCGTCTACAACCACCAATTGTTGGTCGTTGCGCGGGTGTGGGCGGGTGACCTCTGCCATCGCACCGGTGGAGGTTTCATTATGCGCCCAAGCAACCACGTCCGCCTCCGCGGAGAGATCGCCTACGTCGGGCACGGTGCCCGCGGGAGCCTCCACGATGGACGGGGCATCAAGCCAAGGGGCACCCGCGGCAGACTTTGCAAACTTAGTGGAAAACTCGCCAAAGGTAAGGTGCGCGGAGTGGCGTTCAATGAGTCCGAAAGTGGCGGCATCCCAGAAAGCGGTGGCGCCGCCCACAGAGAGGACAATTTCGTAGCCTTCTGGCAACGAGAAGAGAGCGCTTAATCCTTCCCGTACCGAACCTACGAGGTTTTTGACCGCTGGCTTGCGGTGAGAGGTGCCCATGACTGCAGGTTCTATGGCTGCAAGCTGGTCGGGGCGAACCTTGGAGGGGCCACAGCCAAAGCGGCCGTCGGCAGGCAGGAGATGGGCGGGCAGCGTAAGTTCTGGAGTGCTCATGAGTGTCAGTGTAGGACAGTTCCGGTCGAACGGCAGTTATTTTAGTCGACCGAAACTTGTAGGCGGCGTCACAAAGTTTGCTAAACTGTGAAGAGCTATCCAACTAGCTTCTTTAAGTTAGTGCCTAATAATGACTTTCACAAAGAGAAAGGAACTTCCGTGGCTTCTGAAGACAACAAAGTAGTGCTCCAGTACCCAGGCGGCGAGTACGAGATGGACATCAAGCAGTCCACCGAGGGTGACTCCGGCTTTGACATCTCCAAGCTCCGTAACGAAACCGGACTTGTTACCTTCGACCCTGGTTACACCTCCACCGGTTCCACCGAGTCCAAGATCACCTTCATTAATGGTGAAGAGGGCATCCTGCGCCACCGTGGCTACGACATTGCAGACCTTGCAGAAAATGCTTCCTTCAACGAAGTTTCTTACCTCCTGATCAAGGGTCACCTGCCCAACGAGGAAGAGCTCAGCCACTTTAATAAGGAAATTCGCCACCACACCCTGCTGGATGAGGATTTCAAGGCCGCGTTCAACATCTTCCCGCGCAACGCACACCCGATGGCGGTGCTAGCTTCCTCCCTTAACATTCTCTCCGCTTACTACCAGGACCAGCTCAACCCGCTGGACCCAGAGCAGCTGGATAAGGCAACCGTTCGCCTGCTGGCTAAGGTGCCAATGCTGGCCGCCTATGCCTACCGAGCTTCCCAGGGTAAGCCTTATATGTACCCGGATAATAGCCTGAACGCCCGCGAGAACTTCTTGCGCATGATGTTTGGCTACCCAACCGAGGAATACGAGGTTGACCCGGTCGTAGCTAAGGCCCTGGATAAGCTGCTCATTCTGCACGCTGACCACGAGCAGAACTGCTCTACTTCCACCGTGCGCATGATTGGTTCCGCGCAGGCGAACATGTTCGTCTCTATTGCTGGCGGCATTAACGCTCTGTCCGGCCCACTGCACGGTGGTGCAAACCAAGCCGTTCTGGAGATGTTGGAAGATATCCAGAACAACCACGATGGTGACGCTACCGACTTCATGAACCGCGTGAAGAATAAGGAAAAGGGCGTTCGCCTCATGGGCTTCGGCCACCGCGTGTACAAGAACTACGACCCACGCGCTGCCATCGTCAAGGAGACCGCACACGAGATCATCGATCACTTGGGTGGCGACCCGATGCTGGATCTGGCCATGAAGCTGGAAGAGATTGCGCTGAACGATGACTACTTTGTCTCCCGCAAGCTCTACCCGAACGTGGACTTCTACACCGGCCTGATCTACCGCGCCATGGGCTTCCCGACGGACTTCTTCACCGTCCTCTTTGCTATCGGCCGCCTGCCGGGCTGGATTGCTCAGTACCGCGAGCAGCTGGAGATCAACACCAAGATCAACCGTCCGCGCCAGATCTACACCGGCGAGTCCCTGCGTAAGGTTACCCCACGTAACGAGCGCTAAAGCGCCCCGCGGGTTCGCCGAATTAAGCCGAATCGGGTGGTAGCACCTATAATAGGTGCAGCTCGGTTCGGTTTTTAATGCGACCGCACGAACAAACTAGATTTCCCAAGGAGAATAATCCCCATGGATAAGCCTGTTATTGAAGCCCAGTCTGGCCCAGCGCCGACGGACCTTGTCGTAGAAGACATCGTCGTCGGCGACGGTGCTGAGGCACAGCCTGGTGCCGTAGTGGAGGTCCACTACGTCGGCGCTGAATACGAGACCAACCAAGAATTCGATTCCTCGTGGGACCGTGGCCAGTCCATCGAGTTCCCACTGACCGGTCTCATTGCCGGCTGGCAGGAGGGCATTCCGGGAATGAAGGTGGGCGGCCGTCGCAAGCTCATCATTCCGCCGGAAAAGGCCTATGGTCCTGCCGGCGGTGCGCACCCGCTATCCGGCCGCACCTTGGTCTTCATCATTGACCTCATCCGCGCCGACTAAAAGCGCTCAACCCCAGGTTCGCCCTGGGGTTTCGTCGTTTTCGGCGCGGCTTTAAAAACTGCGGCACAATGGAGGGCATGACTGTGCCAACCGTAACTTTTAATGATGACCGCGAAATGCCCCAGCTGGGCCTAGGTACGTACAAGCTCTATGACGAGGAATGCATCCGCGTTATCCGTGAGGCCATCGATTTGGGCTACCGCCACTTCGATACCGCTACGCTGTACAAGAATGAAGAGGCGGTAGGCACCGCCCTCAAGCAGGCAATGGATGCCGGCGATGTCACCCGTGATGAGCTCTTTGTTACTTCCAAGGTCTGGCATTCCCACCACGGTGCGCACAAGGTAGAAGAGGCATTCCAGCAGTCGCTGAAGGATCTGCAGCTGGACTATCTTGACCTGTATCTCATCCACTGGCCGTGGCCGCAGGGTGGCCTATACAACGAGACCTTTGAGGCTATCGCCCGCCTGCAGGGTATGGGTCAGATTGCGTCCATCGGCGTGGCCAACTTCTACGAGGACGTGCTCAAGGACTTGATTTCCACCACCGGTATTTCTCCGGTGCTTAACCAGGTGGAGATTCACCCGGGCTTTACGCAGTCCGGTTTGCGCGCTTTCCATCACGATAATGACATCGTCACCGAGGCATGGGCCCCGTTGGCACGCGGGGTAGTGCTCAATAACCCAGTGATTGAGCAAGCTGCCGCTGACCATGAGGCCACCGAGGGACAGGTTGTGCTGGCTTATCTCATGTCTAAGGGGATGTCCGTGATCCCGAAGTCCGCGCGCACCGAGCGGCTAAAGGAAAACCTCGCTTCCACCGAGTTGGAGCTTACGGCGGAGGAAGTATCCGCCATCGATGCCCTGGAAGGCCAGGAGGGCTTTGGTCGCATGTTTAATGACCCGCGCGAGTTCCCTGGCGACGAGGAATAGTCTCACCCGCAGTTTAAGCCCCCTCACCGGGGGCTTTTCTTTTGTCAAGCGGCTGTTAACAATCTTCGCAAAAGGGGGGTTGTTTCCACCGATGGGGGTAGTTGGCTAAAGACGTTGATCCAGCTCGGCGGAACCTATCAGCTTGAAAGGGTGGAGAGGTGAGGTGTTTTCTTGGCAGAGTTCACAACCTTGCAGAAAATGTTCGGTAACTTACATGGAAACATGGATAGTGATTAATAACACATTATCTCGTGTGACCTAAGTTCCTCTCACCCAAGGAGACGAAGCTCTATGAGTGACGTAGCTGCAACTCCTGTCTCGCGCCGCGAACCCACCGGTAGCGAGTTCATCGCGATGCGCGACTCCGCCGAATTCGGCGAGCTGCGCCGTACCTACCGGAGTTTTACTTTTCCCATGACCGTGGCCTTCTTTGTGTGGTACGTGGTCTACGTTCTAGCTGCCGTGTTTGCCCCTGGCTTTATGGCAATCGAGCTTGGTGGCGGCTGGAATATCGGACTGGTTTTCGGCCTAGCCCAGTTCCTCACCACCTTCATTATCACGTGGATCTACGTGAAGTATGCCAATAAGAATATCGAGCCTAAGTCGGCCGCCATCCGTGAAGAGCTGGAGGGCATGTAATGATTACCACCACCCTCGCCGCCGAATCTTCCGCTGGCAATCCCATCTTGAATATCTCCATTTTCGGCATCTTCCTTTTCATCACCATGGCGGTGGTGCTGCGCGCCGGAAAGACCACGAAGAAAGCCTCGGACTTTTATACCGGCGGCGGCACCTTCTCCGGCCGACAAAACGGCCTAGCCATCTCTGGTGACTACCTTTCCGCGGCATCGTTCCTGGGCATCGTTGGTGCTGTGGCGCTCAATGGCTACGACGGCTTTTTGTACTCAGTCGGCTTCTTTGTTGCCTGGCTGGTAGCACTCATGCTCGTCGCTGAGCCCATGCGTAACGTGGGCCGCTTCACCATGGCGGATGTCTTGTCTTTCCGTTTGAAGCAGAAGCCCGTGCGCGTAGCGGCGTCCATCGCCACCCTCTTTGTCACGCTCTTCTATCTCATCGCACAGATGGCAGGCGCTGGTTCTCTAGTGGCCGTGCTGCTGGATATCCACGATTTTAAGTGGCAGGCGGTCGTCGTGGGCATCGTTGGTGTGCTCATGATTGTCTATGTATTGGTCGGTGGCATGAAAGGCACCACCTACGTTCAGATGATCAAGGCTGTGCTCCTAGTAGCCGGCGTAGTCATCATGTGCTTCTTGGTATTCATTGCACTGCGCGGTGGATTTAGCGCGCTGTTTAACAACGCCATTGATATGCACGCCGCCTCTGAACAGATTAAGGAGAAGGGCTATGAAGCTAAAGACATCATGGCCCCTGGCCTGAAATACGGCGCCACCACCGCCACCAAGCTGGATTTCATCTCCTTGGGCATTTCGCTGGTGCTTGGTGTGGGCGGCCTGCCGCACGTGTTGATGCGCTTCTACACCGTGCCTACCGCTACTGAAGCCCGCCGTTCTGTTACCTGGGCGATTGTCATCATCGGCGCCTTCTATCTGATGACCTTGGTCCTGGGATACGGCGCCGCCGCCTTGGTCGGTCCGGACCGCATCCTCGCCGCGCCGGGCGGGGCTAATGCCGCGGCACCACTGCTTGCGCTGGAGATTGGCGGCTCTATCTTCATGGCGGTTATTTCCGCAGTGGCCTTCGCCACCGTGCTTGCCGTGGTTGCTGGCCTGGCCATTACCGCCTCGGCATCCATCGCGCACGATATTTACCATGCGGTCATCCGCAATGGTAAGTCCACAGAAGCCGAGCAAGTTCGCGTTTCCCAGGCCACCGTGGTGGTCCTTGGCATCGTGGCTATCATCTTGGGCATTCTGGCCATGACCCAGAACGTGGCGTTTTTGGTCTCCTTGGCTTTCGCGGTTGCGGCTTCTGCCAACCTGCCGACTATCTTGTACTCCCTGTACTGGCGTCGCTTCAATACCGCAGGCGCGGTGGCCTCCATGTATACCGGCGTGGTGTCCTGCTTGGTGCTCATCTTCTTCTCCCCAGCAGTCTCCGGTTCTGAGACCTCCATGTTCCCGGGCGCGGACTGGGCTATCTTCCCGCTTTCCTCGCCGGGCTTGGTATCCATTCCGCTGTCCTTCTTCGTCGGCTGGTTGGTCTCCATCATGACCAAGCCAGACGACTTGGAGGAGCTTTCTGCAGAAATGGAAGTCCGCTCGCTTACCGGCGTAGGGGTGGAGGCACCCGTCCAGCATTAATTGCCTAGATAGTGCACTCAACCGGTAACATGTATCGACGTGTTTAGAACGTCGTTGACTCGCAAGGCGGCATCAGCCAAGGCTGGTGCCGCTTTAGCCGTATGTATGCTCGCCTTGACCGCCACCGCGTGCAGCACCAGCGAAAGCGATAGCGGCGCGCTTGCCGACGCCCCTTCGGGATTAACAGACACCAACCGCGACGTCCCACCAGAAATCAATGAGTTTCTAGAAGGCGATGAGGGGCGCTCTGTTACCTATATTCGGCTGCATGATGGCATGCATATGGGTTCTGCCTCGGAGCACGAGGCTCGCCCGGCGCTCAGCCTCATCAAGCTCTATATCGCCACCTACGTCATGGAAAAGGGCGAGTACGAAGATAAGTATGAGGCGCTGGATATGATCGCTAGCTCCTCCGATAAGTCCGCCGAGGATCTCTTTGAAAAGTACCCAGAGTCCATCGACACCATTGCCGATGAATTCAAGTTGGAATCCACCAAAGCCGGCGAGAAATGGGGTTACTCGCAGACCTCTACGTATGACGTTGCCAGCTTCATTTCGCAGCTCATCGAGCGCGATGAAACCCACCCAGTGCTCGTAGCTATGGCACATGCCGATCCCATCTCTGAGGATGGCTACCGCCAGGACTATGGCACCGCCAAGCTCTCTAACGTGGTGGGCAGCAAGTGGGGCTGGTCCAATGATAAGTCCATCAACTCTTCCGTCTCCTTTGGTGAGAACTTCGTAGCCGCAGCCTCAATCAATGGCTCGTCCGATGAGCTTACTGATTACGTAAAAGATGAGGTCACCGGAAAGAGCCTGGGCAAGGCTACCGAGCGTTTCCTCAAGTACAAAGACGGCGAGGGCGTGCCGCCGATTGAAACCACTACCTCGGAGACCTCCACGACGTCGTCTAGCAAGAAGGATAAGGACGAAAAACCCGGCACAGGGAAGAAGGATAAATCCGCGTCGAAGGAACCTACCAGCGAATCCACTACGTCCGAAAAGAAGGATAAAGGCAGCTCCGATAAGAAGTCCACAGATAAAAAGAAAGGCTCAGAGAAAACCTCCGAGCCCTCTAAAAAGTAGTACTACCGCGCCTTAGCAACCGTTTCTGCGACGATCTTCGCTAGCTGGCGAATTTGATCGTTGCTCAACGTTTTACCATTGAAAGTGACGCCATCCGCAGTTACCTGCGGTAGCTCTGGCAGCTCTGGATGTTTGCTCTGTAGCTGCGAGCTCAGCTGATTTACCAGGTCGGACGAGCCATTGCTCGGCGCCGTGGCCTGCGGCTGAGTCTTTGGCTGTGTTTTCTTAGTGGTTGGCTTCTTCGCCGGTGCAGGTGCTGCGGACTTGCCCGGTGTCCACTGGCCCCAGTCATCGGCGTAGACCTCGTTAACGTCTACGATGACGCCACCAATGGTCTGCTGTTTGCCGTGCGGCAGCTGGTGAATAGTGGTGCGCGGGTGAATCTTGCCATTAGAGCCCCAGTCATGCATCCAGAAATACTTGCCGATGCCATCCTGGATTGCCCACTCGATGGTGTTGTAATTACCGTAGACACCTGTCTGGTAGCCGGCCAGCTCCAGCGTCTTGGAAAACGCCTGCAGGTATGGGCGGATTTGGCGGGTGTACTGCTCGCGGGTGGGGTTATCGTCGATAGCAATGTAGATGGGGCGGTTTGTTGGGCCGCCTGCCTTCTTGTGTAGTGCAATCGCCTTCGGTGCGTGAAATGCAGCACCTGCTGCGCCCTGCTTCCAATCCGCGGTTTCCGCGCGGCCAAACTGGTATACGGAAGCGGTGGGCAGGCCTGCTGCCGCATTGGCCTTGGTCTCTTTCAGGGTTACCGGCTTGCCGGCCATCCACGCTGCATCGGGGCGCTTGTCGGAGACGTACCGAATCGCACCCATATGGCCGGCCTTCTTAATTGCCTGCGGGGAAGGAACGCCGGCAGAATAATCGATGATGGTGCCGCGCACCGGTCCGAGCGCCGCCGCATGGGGAGCGGCAGCACCGATGGCGCATGCGGTCAGGGCGAGAGCGCCGACCTTAAAGAGGCCGCGACGGGAGAAAGATGGTGACATGTTGAGCTCCTGCAGTAATCACATTTGTCACAGTAGTTAACAACTGCACCATAGCAGGAGGTCTAAAGCCCCAGAGGCAGCGAAAGCGCATGTCGCGCATTTACTTCGTAGTGCTATTTCGAGTCATTGCCAAACAACACTCGTGTGGGATTCTCAACCGTGCGCGACACCGTGCAGTCCTTCTCATGGGAGATGCGAATCAGATTGTCCACCAGCTCGCGTGCTTGGTTACCCTCGGACGTATCTGGGAAAGAAAGATTGAACCCCACGCGAACCTCCGACAGGCGCGATGCGCCATCCTCGTTTACGCGGTCGCCTTCTACATGCACATCAAAAGACTCCGGCTCAGCGCGCCGGGAGGTCACCACGTCCACGTCTACTGCGGAGCACCCCGCAACGGCCGCAAGCAAGAGTTCAACAGGGGAGAGGAGCCCCTCGCCACTGCCAAACTCAATGCTTGCTCCCGCGGAATTGGTAGCTCGGTATAGGGCGGTGTCGAGGCGGGTGAGGTCTACGGCGTAGTGTTTAGTACTTTCACTCATGACTTAGAGCTTAAGCAAGAAGCGAGAAACGCAGAAGGAAATGGCGGTGAGGATCGTTCGATGGTCAACGGTCCTCGCTTCTTGTGGTCAATATGAGCATAGGATCTTGTTCCAGAAAGCGGGGCAGCTGTCATGGAAAACGAGATCACAGTGAAACCGCCGAGTTGTTAAAAGTTCGCGGAACGTGACGAATTAAAAAATCAAGGGCGGCGAAAAGTGAATCCAAACCGATTGTCCCAATGCGGGTTTGTGGTCCGCAGTGGTGCGGAATATGGTTCCAGATTCATGAGTGGCGGTAACGGAGTAGTGGTCGCCTTCGAAAATTGCGGAGTCCACTATTGCTGGAACCGTGGTGCCTAGATAGTCTTCGTCCACAATCTTTGCGTGGTGCGGCAAGATAGCGGCTTTAGTACCTTCCTCTCGCACGGTTACTTGGCTCAGAGGCCATGAAACACCAAGCGTGGGACACTCGACGCAGCCTCCTGTAGTGGTGGTTTGAACAATTGTCGCGTCCGAAATAAACGCCGCGACCGCCGGGCTAGCAGGATTTTCCAGCAGCTGTTGCGGGGTAGCGATTTGTTGGATTTCGCCGCCGTCTAGGACCACGACTCTATCTGCAATTGCCAGCGCTTCGGCGCGATCGTGGGTCACGTGCACCGTGGTTAGACGTTGTTTTTCCGTCAGCGCCACTAGTTCGCGACGCAAATTATCGCGCAATGGTTCGTCAAGAGCTGAAAGAGCCTCATCCAGTAACAAAAGTTTGGGACTTGCGACGATCGCTCTGGCAAGAGCCACGCGCTGGCGCTGTCCGCCAGAAAGACTGTTCGGAGACCGGTCTTCGAATCCCGGCAGCCCTACGAGGGCCAAAGTTTTAGAAATGTGCTCTTCGCGTTTAGCCTTAGATACTTTCGCTCGGCGTAGCGGATAGCCAACATTCTCTTTAACAGACATGTGTGGCCAAATCGCGTGCTGTTGGAAAACCATACCAATGCCGCGCTCTTCGGGAGGAGTTGAAGTCATCTGTCTGCCATCGATGTCGAGCTCGCCCGATGATGGGGAAATAAAACCAGCGATGGTGCGAAGGAGGGTGGATTTACCGGAGCCTGACGGTCCTACAAGTGCGATGAGTTCTCCTGGCTCGATGGAGAGGTTGATATCGCGTAGGCCAGTGGTGCCGTCCGGAAAAGTGACCGAGAGGTGTGAAGTTGCAATTTTCGCCATTTTAAGTCCTTACCTTAGGGGACTGAATAGTCAGCGCGAGGGCAACGATGCCGACGATCGCGAAGAGTAGGGATAGAGCCGATGCCTGGTTATAATTTCCCGCCTGCTGAAGATTGAACACTTGGACGCCCAGCGTTGTCGTCCCGGGAGCGACAAGTAGTACGGAAATAGTTAGCTCTCGAATCGCAGTCACCGCCACTAGAACTGCGCCGGAAATCGCCGCTGGAATGCTCATTGCACCGACGGTTGAAAAGAGCGCCTTGAGGGGCGTGGCACCAGAAATGCGCGCTGCTTCTTCTATTGTGGTCGGGGTACTTATTAAAGGAGCACGCACGGATTGAACAACGAGTGCGGTAAATGCGCAGACGTAGGCAATAAGTATTATCCAAATCGTGTTATACAACCCCGTATAACGTCCGGCGATAAGCCAGGCTACACCGATGATGAGTCCTGGCAGGGCGCTCGGTAACAGCGTAGAAAGCATTAGAAGCGTATTTCCCCGTGCATGGGTCCGGGAAACTAATATTCCGATGACCCAGCCAAGAATGCCGCAGATTAACGCTGCGGTTATTGAGAGAAGTGCGGAATTGGTTAGCCCGTCGATGACGCGCGGGTTGGACAAAGCATTGGTGAAGTTCGCCAGCGAAATGGTTTCTAATGTAAACGGAATCCCAGGGGCTGGTAGCAATGCGCGGTAGGCCAAACCGAGGATTGGGCCAATGGAAATGACTAGTCCGCACACCCACATGATGATTGTGACCGGCCAACGCGCTGAATGCAGCGAAAAGCGCGCCGGGCTACCGGAGTCATGGGAAGAAGGTGAGTTTCTTAATGAGGTGAGATAGTCCATGATGACGGCGCCGATTCCCAAGAACAAGAGAACAACTCCGATGGTGGAGACTACCTGCAGGGGGTTGGATACGGTGCCAGAATCGATGAACCGGTAAATCATCGTTGCCAGGGTTTCGAACCTAGCTGGCGAGCCGATAATCGCGGGAATCCCGAAATCGGCAAGATTAGCAATTGCCGTGAGGGTAAACGCTGACAACAACGCAGGGCGAAGGAGGGGAAGGGTGACCGTACGCAGAACCGTTATTACGGAAGCTCCTGATACACGGGCGGCGAGTTCAAAATCTGGTGAGATTGAGCGCAGGCCCGATGAAATGATTACGTATGCTGTGGGAAAAGAGTGGATAGTCATCAGCGCAATGACCCCATCTGCGCCGTAGATATTCCAAAGTTCGAACCCAATGAGTCTATTTAAACCTTGATTCGGACCGAAGAGCTGAGTCCAGGCAATCGCTCCGATAAAAGGGGGAACCAAGAGGGGCGAAAGTAGGAAGAGCCGCAGTACCGAAGAGCCATAGATATCTGTGCGGTCTATTGCGATGGCAATAACGGTTCCAATGATGACGGCAGCAAGCGCCGAAAGCGCCGTGGTGAAAAGCGAATTCCATGTAGCAATGCTGAGCCCTTGTTCCAGAAGGGTGGGAATTTGGTTTCCTCCCAGTGCGAGGGAGACAACCAGGACCAAAGGCGTAATGAACAGACCAACAGCGATGAACCACACACCAACGCGCAGCGCGGATACGGAGGGATTTTTCAACAAGTGAGCCATCAAGAACTAGGAGGGATTAGAACAGACGGGGACTAGGAAGAAACTGCTTTTTGAAAAGCTTCGACGGCGGCGTTTTTATCCTTGGTAATTTTCTCTAGGTCTTGGTCCATGAGTTCAATGTCTTCAAGTTCTGGGGTGGCTGCTGGAGTTCCCACGTCCTTGCGCACTGGAAGATACGACTGCTCGACTGCGATTTTTTGTGCCTTTTTCGAAAGTAGGAAGTTGATGTACTTTTGTGCTGCTTCTTGTTTTTTGGAATCTTTGAATACACCCGCAGGTTCAGAAATATACGGTGCTCCCTCGGAAGGGTAGGAAAGAGCGACAGGGGAACCCTTGTCCGCTAGGTCTCGCACTAGATAATCGACGACTACACCTACGGGCCGTGACCCGGAGGCGATTTCTTGGGAAGTGGGACCATTGGACTCTGCGATCATCGGGGAGTTCTGGCCGAGATCTTCGAGCCAAGTTTCGCCGAGATCTGAATTGTTCTTCCACGCCGAGGCATTGAATGCCGCCGCGCCAGAGACCGCCGGGTTCGGCATGATGAGTTTGTCCTTATATTTCGGATCAGTTAGATCTGCCCACGACCTCGGGGCTTCGCCTTCTGCAAGTTCGTCGGTGTTATAGGCAATTACCGTAGGGATAATGCGCGTACCGACATAAAAATTCTCGTCGTCCTTGGCTTCGTCGATGATGTTGTTGGAATCAACATTGGCAAGCTGGATGAGGTCACCATCGTCGGCATAGTTTTCAAAGGTAGGTGCATCGGCTGCCCAGAAAACATCCGCTTGGATGTCACCAGATTTTTTCTCTGAAGATATGCGTGCGTTCAAATCTCCGGTGCCCGCGCGGTACACCTTGACCTCGATATCAGGAAACTCTTCATTGAAGGCCGCATTGATCTCATCGACCTTTTCTTCCGGCTCTGAGGTGTAGACGGTGATCGAAGTTGAACCGCTTTCTGCCTGCGTATCTTCATTCTTGGATGTAGGCTCACCGCACGAGGTAAGAAGTACAGTTGAAGCAAGAACTACAGCAGTAAGAGAAGAGTGCCTAGGCTTCATTTGGGGAATTTCCTCCAGAGAGAGTAGTGATCAGGAGTCTTTATCTAACTGTTCCGAAGTTAAGGAAACTTGGGATCGACGTGAATTCGCAGTTAATTTTTGACTCCCTGAGCGGGTGATTTGGAGGGCGGCGCGGTTAAAAATCCTCATACAAGACTGAATGAAACTACTTTCGCGTTTTGATCCTGTAAATATGAGCATCACGGCGAATGGATTGGTGCACTTTCGGCACACGCGGTTGCGTCTGGAATCCACGCTGTACCGTCCAACGGCGCCGTTTTGAGGACAACTAGCAGTGCCGACGTTGGTACTGACGACCCCCAGGGAATACCAGATCTCAGCAGTGGACCAAGCGCGAGCTGATGACCACAACCGTTCCGCGTTCACTTCGCTAATGCTGTGGGGCTTGGCGGCCCCCTTTAGATCGGCATGCTTCTCGCCGAGCTTTTCACCGTGGTATGGGATAGTGCGCTCTGAGGGCTACTCCCAAGTCAGTTATGGAGCAATTCCAATCAGAGGCGGGCAAGCGTTTGCTATTCCGCAGGTGTGATTGGAGAGCCATGGAGTTTAAAAGCTCTGCCAGAAGATTAAGGATTCAAAGAACTCGTTCAACTTTTTCCACGGGTCGTTTTGTCTGTAGACATTCTGAAATCGTCAATGTATTGCAGGCAATTGAAAAAGGCACGGTGCGTGGAGGTGGGTTTCGATAAAACTTATAACGGGAAAATCCCGAAACGATCTCTGTTCGAGGGTAAATTTGGCTTATTTGTTAATACTGGGCTTGGCGAGGGACTGGGGAATGCTTTCGTTTTCATTTGCGTCTGTGGTCAACCAACTGGTTGATTGCAGTTTCAACCAGCCCTGCGATTCAAAGCCGGAACAGATGTGGAAAGATGAGTCCTTGGAGTATTTGATTCGTCGCTAATCCGGCCGTGGCAGCGGTTGGGAAGGAGAATGACCATGAAAGCTTTGTATTGGGCATCTATTTTCTACCTTGTCTTGGGATTGGGGGCCGGGGTCTTCTACCGCGAATTCACGCGTGCCAATGACTTCCCGGAGGGTGAGTTCACTCAGCTGAGCGTGGCGCATACTCACTTGCTGGCGCTCGGTTTCATGATGAGCCTTATCTTCTTGCTATTGGAGAAGGTCTTTGGTCTGTCACGCAATCGTGGTCAGTTCAATGCGTTCTTTTGGCTGTATAACGTCGGCGTGGTCATCACCGTCGGCGTCATGATCTGGCACGGGTGCTTGACCGTATTGGGGGAGGAGTCCACTGCAATGATCTCCGGGATTGCTGGTCTTGGTCATATCCTCATTACGATTGGCCTGATTGCATTCATTGCAGCACTAGGCAATGCCATCAACGAGGCTCAAGAGGCTGAGGCCCAACCCGTAGCAGGTGACTAATGATGAGCGAGATGGCTACTGAATAGGCACAGTGCCTCCACGGCGAGACTGAACCTAACTCATGCGCACTGGGGTAATAGTTTGTATGCGGTCCTGTATGCAGCGCTGTTGTGGGCCACAGGAATGATTGCCGATAGCTGGTGTCGCAAGCGTTCATTTCTGGCGTGGCTGCGGTTGGATCATTGACTTGCCATTGACGCTCTACGGCTTGGGCTTTGTGCCTGTGTAGTTGATGGGTACGCTGCTCAGCGAGATTCCGGTGAATAGTTTCGGTCAGGCTTCGGCTACCCAGAGTACGGTCCGCCAAGTCGGTTCCGCGCTGGGCACTGCGGTTTCTGGGTCGGTATTTTCCATGGCACTTGGGCTAACGCTGCCCAAGACGCTGGAGGCGGCCGGCATCATGGGGCCGGGTGCCGCTGGCATAGCAGAAGCAACGCGCCAATCAGCTGGTTCCGCTATTGCAGAACTGCGCGTTCAAGGCGGGCATAGTCCCTTTAGCGAGCAGACCAGCGTTGTGGTGCAGGCGCTTAGCTACGGCATGACCGGCGCCGCCCGCTACTCCCTTCTTGCTGCAACGGCATTCCTGGCGCTGGGCTTTGTTAGTGCGATGCGGGTTCGCCGTGCCGCGAACGAAAGCAGTTCCATGGAGCAATCGAACTGATTTATTGCCAGAAAGTTAGTGTAAGTCTGTTGTTTTCCTGGGCGGATTAGATGAGCAAAGTTTTTCTGCCTTCAACTAAGAGGGCTTGCCCATCCCTCAGCAGTAGGAGATTCCAATCTTGTCCGTACTGCGCAACAGTTTCACTGATGACGTTTATAGAATAAGGACCAGTCGTTCCTTGGGCGTGGGGAATAATGACATACGGAGTGAGATTTAGTCCTGTGCGGTCGGTGAGCTGCGGTGCCGTCCGCGGATCGTCCATGATTGATGCCGGTTCGATTGAAGGTCCTGCAACCATTGCGCCGGCAGAACTTCCAGCGTAAAGCGTGCCGTTCTGGACCGCTTCAACTAGCAGGTGGTCGGTACCAGTGAGTCTCAGCGCATCAAGGAGACGGAATGCCTCGCCGCTCGCAACATAGATACAGTCGGCTAAGTTGATTTCATTGCGTATGTCGCTCGGTTGCGCCTGCGCCACGGTTAAGGGGATTAGTTCCTCTGCCGCATTGCGAATGGTTGTCAACTCTGTTTGGGCGAACGGGGCTTGGCTCATTCCCGCGGCAGCATCATCGATGTACAGCACTCGACCCGAAATGTATTTGCTGATTTCTGGGTGTAGGTATGAGGCGAGGAGTAAGTGCATAGGCTTAGTCTACGTGAGCGCCTTATATGCTTGGGGCAGCTAGATCGGAGTATTGAATAATCGGAAAAGTCTCGAGACGCCGATCGGAACGATGTCTCGAGACTTCACATTGTGCCCCAGAGTGGATTCGAACCACCGACACCGGCTTTAGGAGAGCCGTGCTCTATCCCCTGAGCTACTGGGGCTGGGAGTTGCTAGTGCAACTTGGCTAATCATAGCAGTGGGGCAGGGGCGCCCCGAAATGGCTGGGGCTTGGATTAGCTCTCGGCCAATTCCTTCTGCTTATTGCGCACGGAGGAAGCTGGTGGGTTGGTCTCGTGGGTACCGTCGGAGTAGAGGACGGTAGGGATAATGCGGTTGCCGTCGTTGACGGATTCAATCCAAGCGTTGATGTCCTCGGTGTTGTCGGCCTCGACGTCGACAAGCTCGTATGGGGTTTCGGTGCGGTCCAGGTTTTTAATCAGCTTGGCGCAGAATGGGCACCAATCGGCGTAGAAGATGGTGACGTCGGAGTTGGTTTCTGGGGTAGTAACAGACATTAGGCTGCATCCTTTCGGTCGTAGGTTAAAAAGCGGTATTTGATGGGGAGATCGCTGGCCTCTTGGTCCGGAAGCTCTAGGTGACCGTTGTCGGAGGTGAGCCAGTCGGTGCTGTGGGCGAGGCCGAATTCCTCGGGGATTTCGGGGGCGTAGATGGACCTATCGCCATAAGCATCCCCGATATTGACGCCCATGAGGGTGACCTCAATGCGGTCAACCTGATCCAGGGTGGCGGTGTAGATTTGGCCGCCGCCGATGACCCAGGCGTCGGAAAGCGGGGGCATAGCGGTGATGACCTGGGCGCCGGCGGACCACTGGCCGGGCGTGCGGGAGGAGAGCACGTAATTCTCCCGGCCAGGAAGGGGGCGGAATTTAGGATTGAGCGACTCCCAGGTCTTCCGGCCCATGATGACCGGCGCACCCATGGTTACGTCCTTAAAGTGCTTGAGGTCTTCCGGCACGTGCCAGGGCATTTGCTCGCCATCGCCAATAATTCCGTCCAAGGACTGTGCCCAGATTGCGCCCAACATTAGACGGACACCTGCGCCTTGATGGTGGGGTGGGGGTCGTAGCCTTCAATCTCAAAGTCGGCGAAGTCATAGGAGAACATGTCTTTCGCCTTGTGCAGGTTGAGCTGCGGGTACGGGCGTGGCTCGCGGGAGAGCTGCTCTTTGACCTGCTCTACGTGGTCGTTATAGATATGGCAATCGCCGCCGGTCCAGATAAGCTCGCCCACCTTGAGCCCGGCCTGCTGGGCAAACATGTGGGTCAGCGCCGCATAGGAAGCGATATTGAACGGAACACCTAAGAACATATCGGCCGAGCGCTGGTAGACCTGCATGGATAAGGTGCCATCGGCCACGTAGAGCTGGAAGAGCAAGTGGCAGGGCATCAGCGCCATCTTGTCCAGCTCCGCGACGTTCCATGCAGAGACCAAGTTGCGGCGCGAGTCCGGATTGTCCTTGAGGGTATCGAGCGCCTGCTGGATTTGATCAATGTGCTCGCCATCCGGGGTAGGCCAGGAGCGCCACTGCACGCCGTAGACCGGCCCTAGCTCGCCATTGTCATCCGCCCACTCATTCCAGATGCGGACCTTATTGTCCTGCAGGAACTTGATATTGGATTCGCCTTTGAGGAACCACAAAAGCTCGCCCAATACCGCGTGGAAATAGACCTTCTTGGTGGTCAGCAGCGGGAAAGACTCGGCCAGGTTATAACGCAGCTGCGCGCCAAAGATGGAGCGCGTGCCGGTGCCGGTGCGGTCGCCTTTGGGCGTGCCGGTCTCTAGGACCTTCTTCAGCAGATCCTCATACGGGGTCTCAATCATGCGCACTAGTTTAGAATCCGCCGTGCTCCTCGGCAAAGGCCTGGGCGTGCTCCAGGATTTCATCCTTGAGCTCGGGGCGGCAGATGAGGATATCCGGGATGAAGGTGTCCTCATTATTGAACCGGATTTCGGAGCCGTCGAGGCGGCAGCAGTGCAGACCGGAAGCTTGTGCGACGCCCACCGGGGCGGCCTGATCCCACTCGTACTGGCCACCGGCGTGGATATAACCGTCATAATCGCCGAGCAGCACGTGCATGGCCTTGGCACCCGCGGAGCCGACGCCCACGACTTCATAGCCCATTTTCTCCGCAATATAGCCGGCTACCTTGGGCGGGCGATTGCGGGAGACGACGAATTTTTTAGATAGCGGGCCGGTGACCGCCCGGACGTCCGAGGACTTGAAGGTAACGCCGAGATCCGGCAAGCCCACCGCCGCGTGGATAGGAATACCATTTTCTACCAGGGCGATGTGCACGGCCCAGTCTTGGCGGCCGGTGGCAAATTCCTTAGTGCCGTCGAGCGGATCCACGATCCACACGCGGTCCTTCTTGAGGCGAGTGAGGTCATCGGAGGCTTCCTCAGAGAGCATGCCGTCCTGGGGGCGGTGCTGTTCAAGCACGCGAGCGATCCATTCTTGGGCGGCTTCATCGCCGGCGTCGCCAAGCGAAAGGCCCCGTAGCAGGCCACCATTGCGCACGCCTTTAAGGATCTCACCGC
Organism: Corynebacterium nasorum; assembly: GCF_032821635.1. NCBI lineage: Bacteria > Bacillati > Actinomycetota > Actinomycetes > Mycobacteriales > Corynebacteriaceae > Corynebacterium > Corynebacterium nasorum. The sequence goes on from NZ_JAVBIE010000006.1 coordinate 32,630, forward strand.
AGCCCTGGGCGAGGGAATTGGTCAGGCGGGAATCAGAAATCTCGACGGTCATGGTGCCCACATTACAACGCGGACTAGAGTGTGGGCATGCCAGAAAACATCCTCGACCGCTTCCGGCCCCAAGTAGCGCAGTGGTTTCGGGATGTATTTGCCGCCCCCACCGCCGTGCAGGCGCAGGCCTGGGAGAAGATTTCCCGCGGTGAGCACGCCCTTGTAGTGGCCCCTACCGGTTCCGGTAAGACGCTCGCCGCGTTCTTGTGGGCGCTGAATAATTTGGTCGAGCGCGAGGGCCAGCTGGCGCTGCCGGTGGGTTCAGGGACTACCGGATCCGCCGCCGGGGTGAAGGTGCTGTATATTTCCCCGCTTAAGGCGCTGGGTGTGGACGTGGAAAATAACCTGCGCGCCCCGCTGACCGGTATCGCGCGCACCGCGGAGAACCTAAGGCTCGATGTGCCGGATATTTCGGTGGGCGTGCGCTCGGGCGATACGCCCTCGGCGGAGCGTGCGCGGCAGGTGCGCAAGCCGCCGGATATCTTGATTACCACCCCGGAGTCAGCCTATTTGATGCTGACTTCCAAGGCAGCGGGGATTTTGAAGACGGTGGATACCGTCATTATCGATGAGATTCATGCCCTGGCTGGTACTAAGCGCGGCGTGCATCTCGCGCTGACCTTGGAGCGCCTACAGCAGGTGGCAGGGGACTTCCAGCGTATCGGACTTTCAGCCACCGTGCGTCCGCTGTCTGCGGTATCGAATTTCTTAGGCGGCAACCGCCCAGTAGAAATTGTCGCGCCGGCCGCGGAGAAGAAGTGGCAGCTGGACGTGCATGTGCCGGTAGAGGATATGTCCGATTTGCCCACACCGGAGCAAGGCTCCACCATCGGGGAGATGACGGTGGATGATGCGATTGGCATCAGCTCTCCTTCCGTGGATGAGTCCGCGCTGCCCACGGCCAAGTCCATCTGGCCGTTTATTGAAGATGACCTCTATGCGGAAATCATGGCGCATCGCTCCACACTGGTATTTGTCAACTCTCGGCGCACGGCCGAGCGGCTGACCAGCCGGCTCAATGAGCTCTATGCGCAAGAGCATGATCCGGATTCGCTGTCGCCCGAAACCCGCCGGGACCCAGCCCAGCTGATGAAGCAGGTCGACGTCGCCGGCAAGGCCCCGGCGGTTATCGCCCGCGCCCACCACGGCTCGGTGTCTAAGGATGAGCGCGCGATGACTGAAACCATGCTGAAAGAAGGCACGCTCAAGGCCGTGGTGGCCACGAGCTCGTTGGAACTGGGCATCGATATGGGTGCAGTGGAGCTAGTCGTGCAGGTGGAATCGCCGCCTTCCGTGGCCTCCGGCTTGCAGCGCGTGGGCCGCGCCGGGCACTTTGTGGGCGCGGTCTCGCACGGGTCCTTCTATCCCAAGCACCGCGCGGATCTGGTGCAGTCCACGCTGACGGTATCGCGGATGCGCGCCGGGCTCATTGAGGAAATGCATACCCCGCGCAACCCGTTGGATGTGCTAGCACAGCAGACGGTGGCGGCCGTGGCTGCGGCCGGCGAGGACGGGCTCGATGCCGATGAGTGGTACGAGATGGTCCGCCGCGCTTGGCCCTACCGCGATCTGGCGCGGGAGGTCTATGACTCCGTACTGGACCTGGTAAGCGGTGTGTATCCGTCCACGGACTTTGCGGAACTTAAACCCCGCGTGGTCTATGACCGAGTGACGGGAGTGATGACCGCGCGGCCTGGTGCTCAGCGGGTGGCCGTGACCAGCGGCGGCACGATTCCGGATAGGGGCATGTTTGGAGTATTCCTCTATACCGGTTCGGGTGAGGGCTCCGGTGGCGCTCCGCGCCGAGTAGGCGAGCTGGACGAGGAGATGGTTTATGAGTCCCGGGTAGGTGATGTATTTACCTTGGGCGCTACCAGTTGGCGCATCGAGGACATTACGCGCGACCAGGTATTGGTCACGCCCGCGCCGGGGCATACCGGGCGCCTGCCGTTTTGGAATGGCGATGGCACGGGCCGCCCCTATGAATTGGGCAAGGCGCTAGGTGAGTATCGCCGCGAGGTCTTTTCCTCGCCGGATATCATTGCGGATGCCGATGATAATGCGCGCTCCAATATCGTGGCCTATCTGCAGGAGCAAAATGAAGCAACCGGTGTCATCCCGGATGAAAGGACGTTGGTGCTCGAGCGCTTCCGCGATGAGTTGGGCGATTGGCGCGTGGTGCTGCATACCCCGTTTGGCCGGCCGGTCAACTCCGCATGGGCGCTAGCAGTAGGCGCCCGGGTGGGCGAACGCACCGGCATGGATCCGCAGGCCGTGGCTGGCGATGATGGCATTGTGCTGCGCCTGCCGGAGGCAGAATCCGAGCCCGATGGGGCCATCTTCGCCTTCGATGCCGATGAGATAGCGGATATCGTGGCCGAGCAAGTGGGCAACTCCGCGCTCTTTGCCTCCCGCTTCCGCGAGTGTGCGGCGCGTGCGCTGTTATTGCCTCGGCGCAATCCCGGCAAGCGCGCGCCGTTGTGGCAGCAGCGCCAGCGCGCCGAACAGCTTTTGGACGTTGCGCGCAAGTACCCGTCCTTTCCCATCATCTTGGAGACGGTGCGCGAGTGCGTCCAGGACGTCTACGATGTCCCAGCTCTTACGGAAGTCATGCGGGAGCTGGGCCACCGCCGCATCCGTATTGCGGAGGTCACCACCGAACAGCCCTCGCCATTTGCCTCTTCGCTGCTGTTTAACTACACCGGCGCGTTCATGTACGAGGGCGATTCCCCATTAGCAGAAAAGCGCGCGGGCGCCCTGGCCCTCGACCCTGCGCTATTGGCCAAATTGCTCGGCACGGTGGAGCTGCGCGAGTTGCTCGATCCAGAGATTATCGCCGAGGTCCACGCCCAGCTCCAACGCACCGATCCCTCGCGCCGAGCTCGTACCACCGAGGAGGTGGCGGACCTGCTGCGCGTGCTCGGGCCGATTCCCGTAGACGAGCTGGGCGAGCACACCGACGTGCCGCTATCCGCACTGGACCAGCTGGGCACGCGGATTATGCGCGTGCGCATTGGCGGGCGCGAGCACTTGGCCCAGTCCCAGGATGCACCCCTGCTTCGCGACGCCCTCGGTATCCCCATTCCTCCCGGCATCCCCGCCCAAGTGGCAACCATTTCTGATGCCTTGCCGCAGCTGGTCTCGCGCTGGGCGCGCACCCGTGGGCCCTTCGTGTTGCGCGATCTCACCGCGGCCTTCGGCATTTCCGTCTCTGCCGCGCATACCGTCCTCGGCGCGCTTGATGGGGTAGTAGAAGGCCGCTACCGCCAGGGCGTCGACGAGCAGGAATACTGCGCCGCAGCGGTGCTCAAGACCATCCGCTCGCGTTCGCTCGCCGCCGCGCGTGCTGCTACCGAGCCGGTATCAGGTGCCACTTTTGCCCGCTTTTTGCCGGAGTGGCATAGCATCGCACCGGCCGGAAAGCGCCCGGCCCTGCGCGGGGCCGATGGCGTCTTTTCCGTCATCGAGCAGCTAGCCGGGGTGCGCCTGCCGGCCTCCGCGTGGGAATCGCTCATCCTGCCCGCGCGGGTGGGAGATTATTCGCCCACCATGCTCGATGAGCTCACTTCCAATGGCGAGGTGCTCATCCTCGGCGCCGGCAAGGCCGGTGCGGCAGACCCCTGGATCATGCTGCTGCCTTCTGACTACGCGGCCCAGCTAGCCCCGGAAACCGATGGCGAGGGCGTGAGCATGCTGCAGCGCGCCATCCTTGATGTCTTGGGCCGCGGCGGCGGCTTCCTCTTTGCCGATATCGCCGCCGAGGTCCCCGGCACTACCGAGGAAACCCGTGAGGCCCTCTGGGGTTTGGTGGAGATGGGCTTGGTAAGCCCCGATTCCTTCGCGCCGTTGCGTACCCGGTTGTCTTCCGGCGGTTCGCGCTCAGGCCGCACCGCGCATCGCTCAAAGCGGCGGCCCACCCGCTCTCGCCTGCGCATGGGGCGCACCTCTTTTGCCCAAGCACACAATGCTGCGGCCGCGCAGACCCCGCCCGATGTCATGGGCCGATGGTCGCTGGCTGTGTCTGCCGCTACCGATGCCACCTCGCGGTCTGTGGCACACGGCGAGGCTTGGCTCGACCGCTACGGCGTGCTCACCCGCGGCTCCGTCGTGGCCGAAGACGTGCTCGGTGGCTTTGCGCTGGCCTATAAGGTGCTCTCCGGCTTCGAAGAATCCGGCAAGGCCATGCGCGGCTATGTCATCGATGGGCTGGGCGCCGCCCAATTTTCTACCCCCGCCATCATCGACCGCCTGCGCGGCCTGGCCGATTCCCCGGATGTTACCGGCTGGCCGTCTGGAACCACCGAGCCCGAAACCTTTGTCCTCGCCGCCTGCGACCCGGCCAATCCCTACGGTGCGGCCCTGCCGTGGCCGCAGCGCGACGATGCCGACGGCAAAGCCACCGGCGGGCCTACCCGTGCGGCCGGCGCGCTGGTAGTGCTTATCGACGGCCTACCCATCGCCCACCTCACCCGCGGCGGGAAAACCCTCACCACCTTCCTGGAATCGCTGCCGGGAGGCATCGACCCGGCGGAGGTATATCCCCGCCTGGTAGGCGCGCTCACGGATATGGTTGCAAGGGGAGTGCTGTCCCCGTTGGTTATCGAAAAGTGCAATGGCAGCCCCATTCATAAAACCGATGCGGCGGCCCACCTGCGCGACGCCGGCGCCGGCATAACGCCTAAGGGCGTGCGCATCTCTGCCCGCGCCGCCGCCCCGCGCACCCCACGTGCAGGACGCCGCGCGAGCGAGGCCATCGAAGAACTCAGTTTTGATGACCCACCACCCGCTCCGCGCAATAATGGTGGCTTCCGCCCGCGCGGCGGGTACCGTCGCTAAAGATCCACTGGAGGTGTTATGCCCGAAGGCGATTCCGTCCTGCAGCTATCCAACCGCCTGCAGTTCATGGCCGGCCGCGAGGTCACCGGCTGTTCCGTACGCGTGCCGCGCTACGCCACCGCGCACCTAGACGGCATGGTGTGCGAGCGCGTCTGGCCCTACGGCAAGCACCTGTTCATGCAATTCGACCAGACCATCGTGCACACCCACCTCAAGATGGAAGGTACCTGGGCCATCCACTACGCAGGCGATCGCTGGCGCAAGTCCGGACATACCGCGCGCATCGTCCTGCAGCTAGCCAACGCCCCGCGCGATATTGAGGTCGTTGGTCACCAGCTAGGCTTCGTGGATATCTATCCCGCCGACCAATACCACCAACGCATCGCCCACCTCGGACCGGATATTCTCGACCCCGACTGGGACCGCGAAGAAGCCCTGCGGCGGCTCAATAACCGTCCCCAGCGCGCCATTGGCGCGGCGCTGCTCGACCAAAAGGTCGTCGCTGGCATCGGCAATGAATACCGCGCCGAGGCCTGTTTCCTAGCAGGGGTGCACCCGGCCACACCAGTATCCGAGGTGGATACCGCCCGCATCCTCGACATCTCTCGGCGCATCATGTGGGCCAACCGCACCTCCCCGGTGCGCGTGACCACCGGCGTGCGCCGCGCCGGGGAGACCACCTATGTCTTCGGGCGCAATCGCAAGCGCTGCCGCCGCTGCGGCACCTTCATTACCAAGGGCGCACTCGGCGGTGTGGATGCCGGCGGCGATGAAGGCGAACTCGAGCGCATCATCTGGTGGTGCCCACATTGTCAGCCACTTCACCCCGCGCACTAAGACTCCCGCGCTAGTGTGGGGGACATGCGTACCTTTCTTAACATCGTTTGGTTTATCACCGGCGGGTTCCTCCTAGCCCTTGCCTATTTCCTCTTTGGCATCATTGCCTGCATCTTCATCGTCACCATCCCCGCGGGCGTGGCGTCGTTCCGCATGGCTAACTTCGCCCTGTGGCCATTTGGCCGCTCGGTGGTGCAGCCGGTGAAGGGCAGCGGCTCCATGTCCACCTTCTCCAATGTCGTGTGGTTCGTAGTCGCCGGCCTGTGGCTGGCCATTGGCCACGTCACTACCGCAGCGGCGCAGGTAGTGACCATCGTGGGCATTCCGGCCGCGCTAGCCAACCTGAAGATGATCCCGGTGACCTGCTTCCCATTTGGCCGCCGAATTGTGAACTCGGAGGACATTCCCTTCGGCTGGGAGCCGATGGTCAAGCTCTAAACCGCATTCCGCTGACAAAACAAGCACGTTCTGCCCAATTTCGCGCTGATTTAGGGCAGAACGTGCTTGTTTTACATCTCCGTGGGGCGAGCGAGGCCATAAAGCAGCCGCGTTATCCGTTCCGCCGAGTGGGTGGGAGGGGATAAGGCGGCTCAAAGTGGGCGTTAGCGGTTGGAGCGATACCAACCGATGAGCTCGTCGGTGGATTGGTCGCCGGATGCGGCTTCTTCCTTGCCGGAGACTGCCGGTGCCAGGTTATTGGCCTGCTGCTTGCCCAGCTCTACGCCCCACTGGTCGAAGGAGTTGATATCCCAGATAACGCCCTGGGTAAACACGATGTGCTCGTAGAGGGCGATGAGCGCGCCCAGAACGGCGGGGGTCAGCTCCTCGGCCAGGATGGTGGTGGTCGGGCGGTTGCCTGGCATGACCTTGTGCGGCACGATGGCCTCATCGACGCCCTCCGCCGCGATTTCTTCCGCGGTTTTGCCAAAGGCCAGGACCTTGGTCTGGGCAAAGAAGTTGCCCATGAGCAGATCATGCATGGAGCCGGAGCCATCGGCGGTGGGGAAGTCCTGCTTCGGGCGGGCAAACCCAATAAAGTCCGCCGGGATGAGGCGGGTGCCTTGGTGCATGAGCTGGAAGAAAGCGTGCTGGCCATTGGTGCCTGGCTCGCCCCAGTAGATTTCGCCGGTAGACGGGACGGTGACCGCGGTGCCGTCGCGGCGTACGGACTTGCCATTAGATTCCATGGTCAGCTGCTGCAGGTAGGCCGGGAAACGGCCGAGGTCCTGCGAATAGGGCAGCACGGCGTGAGTTTGGGCGCCGAAGAAGTTGGTATACCAGACGCCAAGGAGGCCCATGAGTGCGGGGACGTTTTCCTCCAGCGGGGTAGTGCGGAAGTGCTCGTCCATGGCGTGGAAGCCCTCCAGGAAGCGCATGAAGTCCATCGGTCCAATGGTGCACATAAGGGACAGGCCAATGGCGCAATCCACGGAGTAGCGGCCGCCAACCCAATTCCAAAACGGGAACATATTCTCGGTATCGATGCCGAACTCGGCTACCTTTTCTGCATTGGTGGATACGGCGACAAAGTGCTTGGCCACGGCGGATTCATCGCCATCGAATTGCTCGATGAGCCAGCGGCGCGCGGCGTGTGCGTTGGTCAGCGTTTCTTGGGTAGTGAAGGTCTTGGAGGCGATGATAAATAGGGTGGATTCGGCATCCAGGCCATCGAGCGTGGCGGCCATATCGGCGGGGTCCACGTTGGAAACGAACTCTGCGGAGATACCAGCGACCTCGTAGGAACGCAGTGCCTTGGCTGCCATGGCCGGGCCGAGGTCGGAGCCGCCGATGCCGATATTGACTACCTTTTTGATGGTGTGGCCGGTGTGCCCCAGCCAGGAGCCGGAGCGCAGCGCGCTGGCGAAGTCGCGCATGCGGCCTAAGACTTCGTGGACATCGGCGGCGACGTCTTGGCCATCTACGCTTAAGTCATCTTCGACCGGGATGCGCAGCGCGGTGTGCAATACAGCGCGATCCTCGGTGTTATTGATGTGCTCGCCGGCGAACATGGCATCGCGGCGGGACTCTAGGTCGGCGGCCTTGGCCACTTCCACCAGCTGCTTGATGACGTCCCCGTCGATCAAATTCTTCGATAGATCGACGTGCAAACCGGCGGCGTCGAAAGTGAAGTTGCGGGCGCGGTCTGCATCGGCGGCAAAAAGCTCGCGGAGGTTGAGATCCTTTTTGGTCTCATATGCCTTCGCGAGATCGCTCCACTGGGCAGATGCGGTGATATCCATGATGGTTGGCCTTTCTGGCAACTAGCGCATTGGCAACATTTACCTCTCCCACCGTAGTCCAGAAAGGGCAACCGCGTCGGGCCCTTCTAGAGGATGAGTGCGCCTGCCCAGCCGGCGATGAGCAGCGGAATATTGAAGTGGATAAAGGTGGGTATGACCGAGTCGCGGATGTGGTCGTGCTGGCCGTCCGCGCCGAGGCCCGCGGTGGGGCCGAGGGTGGAATCGGAGGCGGGAGAGCCGGCGTCGCCAAGCGCGCCTGCAGTGCCAATGAGCGCAACGGTGGCCGCGGGACTAAAGCCCAGCGACATGCACAGCGGAACGTAGATAACGGAAATAATGGGCAGCGTGGAAAACGACGAGCCGATGCCCATGGTGACTACCAAGCCCACCACCAGCATGGCACCGGCGGAAAGGACCTTATTGGTGCCAAAGAGGTTAGCGGTGGCATCCACCAGTGGGCCGACCTCATTGGTGGCCGTCATGACCGAGGCAAAGCCCTGGGCGGTGATCATGATGAAGCCGATGAGTGCCATCATCTTCATGCCATTGGTGAAAACGTCATCGGCATGCTTCCAATCCACCGCGCCGGTCAGTAGCAAAATACCCAGGCCGGTCAGTGCGCCGACCATGAGGCCATCGGATTCGAAGTCGAGCGCCTGCATGACAATCTGCACCGCAAAGGTGGCAATGATGGCCACGACGGAAACCCAGACCTTATAGGTAGAAGGGGTCTCTTGGTGCTCCGCAGCGGCGATGGGTAGGTCCTTATAGTTACGCGGCTTGCGGTAGCTAAAGAAAATAGCGATGAGCAGGCCTGCGAGCATACCGAGCGCCGGCACACCCATAACCTGCATGATATTGATATCCGAGGTATCCAACCCTGCCTGCTGGATATTAAATAACAGGATGTCGTTTAAGTAGATGGAGCCAAAGCCCACCGGGATGAACATGTAGGTGGTAATAAGGCCAAAGGTCAGGCAGGTGGTAATGAGCCGGCGGTCTAGGCGCAGCTTATTCATCACCTTAAGCAGCGGCGGAACGATAAGTGGAATGAAAGCAATGTGAACCGGGATGAGGTTTTGGCTCATCACGGACATGGCGATGAGGCCGAGGATGAGCATCCACTTGGTGGCTAGGGCCGCCTTGGGATCCGCTTCGCCGCTGCCGCCGAGCTTGCGAATGAGGAAGTTCGCCAGGATTTGCGGCAGCCCGGCTGAGGCCACGCCCATCGCAAAAGCGCCCAAGAGGGCATAGCTCAGCGCAATCTTGGCGCCGCCGCCCAAGCCATCTTGGAAGGCAACCATGGTGGCATCGAGTCCCATGCCGGACATGAGCCCGCCGACGATGGCACCCAAGAAGAGAGCCACCACCACATGCACGCGCAAAAGGGCGAGCACGAGCATGACTATGACGGCGATGAGAACTGCATTCATGCTTAGCCAGGATACTGCATAGTATCGGCTGGCCAGTAATTATTCGGCTAGCCCAACCGCCCGCGGCCCATGCGCAGCAGCGCCGAGGCAATAGTGGGGCCTTCCTCGCCGAGTTCATCGCGGAACTGATTCAAAATTGCAATCTCGCGCGTGTGAACGAGACGGGTGCCGCCGGAGCTCATGCGGGTGCGGCCGATGGCCTGGGAGACTTCCGTGCGGCGCTTGGCAGCATCCAAAATGATGCGGTCCATGCGGTTGATTTCTTCGCGATATTGTTGGATCTCCGCATCAGAAAGGGGATCATCCGTGCCCGAGGGCGTGCGGATGTCCAAGCCATTATTGACGATGTCCTTATTATCTTCTGCGGTCATAAAACCATATTGTGCCACCCGTTCGTGCAAAAGGAAATAGCAGCTCGCACGGCGGATACGGGACGTGTCCGAGGGGGCTAGTAGGTTGGTAGGCATTATGAACGAAAACTCTCCTTTTAGTCCTTCCCCGTCTAGCGGTGGTGCGCCCGCCCCAAGCCCCTTCGGTGGCTTCGGCGCACCGCGCGGGGCGAGCCCGCAACCCGAATCCTCTGATGCTTTGACCGAGGGCCTTAACCCACAGCAGCTTGAGGCCGTAACCCACTCTGGAAGCCCGCTGCTCATTGTGGCCGGCGCCGGTTCCGGTAAGACCGCCGTGCTTACCCGGCGTATTGCTTATCTCATGCGCCACCGTGGGGTAAATCCGTGGGAGATCCTCGCCATTACCTTTACCAATAAGGCCGCCGCGGAAATGAAGGAGCGCGTGGGCGGGCTAGTTGGCCCTGTGGCCGAGCGCATGTGGGTATCTACCTTCCACTCCATCTGCGTGCGCATCCTGCGTCAAAATGCGCAGCTCGTCCCAGGCCTTAATACCAACTTCACCATCTACGATGGCGATGATGCCCGCCGGCTTTTGTCCATGATTGCCAAGGACATGCAGCTGGATCTGAAAAAATACACCCCGCGGGTGCTGGCCAATCAGATTTCAAACCACAAAAACGAGCTCATTGGCCCCGAATCCGCGCTGGAGGCGGCGCAACAGACCAAGAATCCTTTTGATACCACCGTGGCCCAGGTCTATGCCGAATACCAGCGCCGCTTGCGCGCGGCCAATGCCGTGGACTTTGATGATCTCATCGGTGAGGTGGTGCGGATCTTCACCCAGCACCAGCAGGTGGTGGAATTTTATCGGCGGCGCTTTAAGCACGTGCTTATTGACGAGTACCAGGACACCAACCACGCCCAGTATGCGCTGGTTGCTGCGCTCGTGGGCAGGGGAGAGCTCGGCCCTGACGCGCCCGAGCTGTGCGTGGTGGGCGACTCCGACCAGTCCATTTATGCCTTCCGTGGTGCGACCATCCGCAATATCCAGGAATTCGAGCGCGACTACCCGCAAGCACATACCATCCTGTTGGAGCAGAATTATCGCTCTACCCAGACCATTCTCAATGCGGCCAACGCCGTTATTGCTAAAAATGAGAACCGACGCGAGAAGAACCTGTGGACGGCCCACGGTGAAGGCGAGCAGATCGTGGGCTACGTTGCCGATAACGAGCACGATGAGGCGCGGTTCATCGCCTCCGAGATTGATTCCTTGGCGGATAAGGGGCGCAGCTATTCCGATATCGCGGTCATGTACCGCACCAATAATGCCTCCCGTGCGCTGGAAGATATCTTCATCCGCTCCGGAATTCCCTACAAGGTGGTCGGTGGAACGCGCTTTTATGAGCGGCGTGAAATCCGCGATATGGTGGCCTACCTGCGCATCCTGGATAACCCGGATGATACGGTGAGCCTGCGCCGCATTATCAATGTGCCCAAGCGCGCCATTGGGGATAAAGCACAAGGGCACATTGCCCTCCATGCAGAAAACCACGGCATTAGCTTTGGCAAGGCGCTTGCCGATGTCCCTCGTGGCGAAGTGCCTGGCCTAGCCACCCGGGCCATTAACGCGGTCACCAAATTCAACGAGATGATGGAGGGCATCCGCAATCAGATCCCTTCCATGCGCGATGAGGTTACTGGCCAGCCGGATTTGGGTGAGCTGCTCACCGCCATTTTGGATGCCACGGGATACAAGGCGGAATTGGAAAACTCGAACGATCCGCAAGATGGCGCGCGCCTCGATAACTTGAATGAGTTGGTATCGGTGGCACGCGAATTTACCTCAGAGGCCGCGAACCAGCTGGCTGCTTCGGGTGCAGATGCAGTGGATCCTTCCGAGTTAGTGGAGGAGGGTGAGGCCGCGCCGGGCTCGCTGCAGGCCTTCTTGGAAAAGGTGTCGCTGGTGGCTGATGCTGATCAGATTCCTGACTCGGAGACTGGCGTGGTCACCATGATGACTCTGCACACCGCAAAGGGCCTCGAGTTCCCCGTGGTCTTTTTGACCGGCTGGGAGGATGGCCAATTCCCGCATATGCGCTCTCTCGGTGACCCGAAGGAGTTGAGCGAGGAGCGCCGCTTAGCCTATGTGGGCATTACTCGTGCCCGTGAACAGTTGTATCTCACCCGTGCCATCTTGCGCTCGGCTTGGGGCAACCCGGTGACTAATCCTGCCAGCCGCTTCCTCGGCGAGGTCCCTGCAGACCTCATCAACTGGCAGCGCGAAGACTCCGATAGTTCCCTAACCGGTGCGTGGGGTGAGGACGATTACCAATATGGTCGTTCCTACGGCCGCGACTGGTCTGGGTGGGGCAGAGGTGGGGCCCGCGGTGGCCAGTGCGCTGCGTCTTCCCCATCGCAACGCACTAGCAAGCCGGCGGCAACCTCAATGCCTAAGAACAATAACTTCAACCTGGCCGTGGGTGACCGTGTCAATCACGCTAAGTACGGGCTCGGTACCGTTATTGAGACGTCGGGCTCCGGTAAGCGTGCCACGGTCACCGTGGACTTTGGTTCTTCCGGTAAGGTCCGGCTGATGCTCATCGGCGGAGTGCCGATGGAAAAGCTCTAGACCGAAATGCCGCGCTCGTTGAACCAGGAGACTGGGTCAACGGGTGCTCCACCACCTGGGTGAATCTCAAAGTGGAGGTGCGGGCCCGTGGAGTGGCCCTCGTTGCCAATGCCGGCGATCTCTTGACCCGCGGTCACGTGGTCGCCCACATTTACCTTGAGCTGGTCTGCCGACATGTGGCCGTAGACGGAGATGGTGCCGTCATCGTGCTGGATGCGGATCCAGTTGCCAAAGCCCTGTGCTGGCCCGGAGTTGATGACGGTGCCGTCCATGACCGCCACAATCGGGGTGCCCACGGAGTTTGCTACGTCGATGCCGTTGTGCATGGTGCCCCAGCGCTGGCCGAAGCCGGAGGTAAGGGTGCCGGAGGTAGGAAAGACCACTGTATTGCCCGCGGAGTCCTTGCCGCGCTTCGTGGTGAGTCCAGAGTGATTTCCCTGGGGAGCGAATGCTTCTTTCAATCCCGGTACAGAACCCGGATCCAAGACGATATTTACTCCGCCGGATTCGTTTCCATCTACCTGCGGGGTAGCCTCGCCGTTGAGAACGCCTACGGTAGTGGTGGCCAAGCCCACGAGGGCGTCGACCACACCGGCGTCATCTACGTTCGTAGCGGTGGGCTCGGAAGAGCCGTCCGATACGTCCACGCTAGCCACTGGCTCTGCAGCAAAAGCGGTGGTGCCGGTAGCAAGTACGGTACCGAGCGTAACGATGCTCAGCGCCACGTTCTTGCGTGCGCGGTTCATGCGCTTCATATCTTAAGTCCTTTTCATGGCTTGCATGGTCTCGGGACGCTTGCGCCCTAGTGAGGGCGGCGTCTTGCAACTGCCAACCGCGACACGCCGAAAGCTGAAATGCTTGCGTTCGAAATCGCTCGTGGCAACGAGTTAAAAGTTAGCCCGCCTGAACGGCCCGCGCAATCTTAAAAAACGCTGGTAGCGGCGGAAAAATTCGAAATTATTCGAACATGCCAGCTTGTTGCGCGTGTTACGAATGTGACTAGAGTGGCGTGTGTGAAGTGTTGGTTTAGGGACTGGGGGTAGACTTTGGGGGTGGGTATGCCGCTCTGGAAATGGCGTGTTGCGTTCAAACCCAGTGATTAGCGGAAAATGTGTATTTACCTGCGACAAGGCTGAGCGCTGGACTTGCCTGTGCGGCGCAATTTGTGTCTAGGTCCGGTGGTGGAGCGCTTGTCTCGACGGGGCTTGCCATTTGTTGGAGGCGCAATGGGAAGGCTGCGACGCACTTGAGTCGTCTTGGGGAAGGTTGGCTGCAGCCGCGGTGGTCGGGAGCCGGCGCTGGTGTCTTTAGGGGCAATTGTGGACATGAAAAAGCGCCGCAGGAAAGCCACTGCGGCGCTTAACAAGAAGGTGTTTGGGTGGGAGCCTTAGAGGTCGATGCCTCGCTCAGCCAGCCAAGGCTGCGGATCGATTGCCTCGCCACCGTTCGGGTGAACTTCGAAGTGGAGGTGGGAGCCGGTGGAAAAGCCCATCGAGCCCATGCCGGCGATCTTCTGGCCGGCATGCACGTGCTCGCCAACGGCCACGTCAAGGGTCTGCATGTGACCATAAACGGTCATGGTGCCGTCGTCGTGCATGATGCGGATCCACTGGCCAAAGCCGGAAGCTGGACCGGAGTCGATGACCGTACCATCCATGACGGCAAGGATGGGGGTGCCGGGAGAGTTGGCGATGTCGACGCCCTTGTGGAAGGTGCCCCAGCGCATAGCGAATGGGGATGTGAATGCACCCTCGGCTGGGCGGGCTACGGACGGTGCGCGAGCGGCTTCGTCAGCGGCGGCGCGCTCCTCGGAAGCCTGGATGGCCTTGTTGAGCTGATCGGATAGATCTGCAACCGGCTTTGCTTCAGCTACATTGAGGATCTGCGGAGTGGTATCAACGGGGGCCTCAGCAGCGTCCTCAACCTGGGTGGAATCAGAAGCGAGCTCGAAGTCAACGGACTGCGTCTTGGTAGTGGCCGCGTCATCAGACTGGATGTTTGCAGCGGCTGCGCCACCTACGCCGGCGGTGGATACGGCACCTGCCGCAACCGTCATTACGGCGATGCGGCCCTTCGCGGTCTGCGAGGTGACAATCTTGCGATGGCGACCGGCGCCACGCTGAACTTTGCTTCGCATTAGGTCTTCTTTCGTCTTTTTCACAATCTGCGCAATCTGAGTGTTACGTCCCCACCGAGTTAGTTACGAGATTGTGACCTTCTTGTTACCAACGAGATGTAACAGTAGCGTCTCGAAAAGATAACAGCAACCCAAATTAAGAAATTTTTAGGCGTTGCTCGAGGGAATTGCCCACGAGCAGGCAACATAATCCGAATGGCATATTATTACTGCGACCAAGATCCCACTCGGGCTGCGTGTGGGTCGTATAAAACCGATAACTTTCCATTCATGTTACTGTAGCCAGAGTTAAAGGTGTGAAACCGGGGTAGATTTTATACTCCTAATATATATGTGTGGTCAAGGTGCAGGGGTGTCGCCGGTGATTTTATGGCTACCTCGTCGCGCCACCCCAGATCTGCTGCCGGAAAGTGGCAAAGTGGACGCCGATGAACAAAAACACCAGCCCCCATTCTCGGTCAACGCCCCGCCCGCGTAGCCAGGCGCGGGGCAGGACGGTGCGCACGGAGCGCACCCCACGCGCGCCCCATCCCAGCGGGGCCCGCCAGCCCTCTGGATCGGCGCAACGTGTCGCCCGAAAGGCCGGATCTAAAGCCAAAGCGCGCCGTACTCCTGCGCCGCTGACTAGGGCCGGCCGCATCCGACGCATGCTTATCACGGCGGCAGTGCCCAACGTGGTCATTGTCCTTATCATTATGGCCATTGCCCTCGGTGGTCTTATGCTGGCCGGCTCACCCATGGCGTGGTGGTACACCATCGTGGCGGAGTCATGGATGGTCTTTAACCTCGCGCCAGTCTCGGCGGCCGAAGTGCACATGTCTTTCTTGCCCGCCTTACCCGCGCTCATCTTGGCTGCGGTCGTGGCAGTCCGCGTGCGTAACGCGGTTAAGCACAAGGTCAGCGTCAAAGACTTGCTTATTCTTCTTAGCTGCGTCCTTGGCGTGCCAGTGGTATTTACCATCATCGCCTGGCTGATGCTGTGGGACGCGGGCAAGGTCTATGATGTCTCCCCGCCAAACCTGGCACAGGCTTTGCTGCGGGTTATTGTTCTACATCTTGCTGCTATGGCAGCCGGCATGGGCTCGCGCTTGTGGCGGGCATTGGCCAAGCGTTATGGGGTGCCGCGCCAGATTGTCGACGCCACTCAGATCGCCCTTCGCTACCTCGGCTACCTAGCCATTGGTGCCGCCGTAGTCTTTGCGGTGGTTTTCCTCCTCAATATTTCTCGCCAGGGCGAGATGATGGATGAATATCCCACGGTCTCCGGTCTAGGTGTGGCCGGACTAGTGCTAGTGAGCCTGCTATACATTCCCAATGCCATCGTCAGCACCGCTGCGGTGGTGGTGGGCTCAGAGTTTTCCATCGGCGAAGGTTCGGTCAGCCTCTTTAGTGCCCACCTCGTGCCGTTGCCACCGCTGCCGATTACCGGTGGAATCCCGGCCTCCGCGCCTAGCTGGGCCGTAGTGCTTCTAGTTGTCCCGCTCGGCGCCGCAATCTACGCCCTATATAAAAAGCGGCCAAGCTTCCAGGACGTACTAGTAGCTACGGTGGCCTCCGCGGTAGTGATGTTTATTGCCTGCTACCTTGTCAGCGGCGACCTTGGCTACTACGGCGCCACCGGTCCGATTCTGTGGACCGCCGCAGGCCTAACCGCCCTGTGGATGGCCGTTGTCGGCAGCGCCGTTGCCGCAGGTTTTGCCTTTGTGGCATGGCGCGCGGCGCGCACGGCACGTGTCACGGCCCCTGATACTCCCGATTCGGATGCCGCTGAAGACGACGCCCCTGAGGCCGCCGCTGAAACCGACGAGACCCCAGTTGAACCGGAGCGCGAGCCCATCACCGATCCAGAGATCGTTGACGCCGAAGTAGTTGAGAACGAGCCCGATGACTCCGCCCCTGACGCAGCCGCGGATGGGGAAGAAGGCACCCCAGCTGAGGATGCGGCGAAGCAGCAGGAGGAACCGGAGGAATCTGAGAAACACGAGGAATCGGACGAACCTGAGGACGCTGAGGAGAAGAAAAGGGGCGTCGCCAAGCCGGTTAGCCAACAGCTCAAGGACCAAATGGGGGAGAGCGAGCAGGCTTCCTCGAGCGAAAATTCCTCCGCGGAAGGGGAGAGAGACTAGGCTATAGCGCGTGACTTCACCGATGCCTCCGCGCTATACCGCTGACCCTGAACGCCTCCGAGTGGTGGTGCTCGTTTCTGGAACGGGTTCACTGCTGCAAGCCATCGTGGATGCCCAAGCAGGGCACTACCAAGTGGTGAAGGTGGTGGCGGATAAGGAATGCCACGGTATTTCGCGCGCACAGGACCACGGGATCGATACCGAGGTCGTGGCGCTAGGTGCCGATCGCGCCGAATGGAATCAACGTCTGGTTGACGCAGTAGATGCTGCGCAGCCAGACGTTGTTGTTTCTGCGGGCTTTATGAAGATCCTGGGAAAGGAATTTCTTGACCGCTTCGAAGGCCGCACCATCAATACCCACCCGGCGCTGCTGCCAGCTTTCAAGGGAGCGCACGCCGTGCGCGACGCCCTAGACTATGGCGTGAAGATCACCGGCTCTACCGTCCATTTTGTGGATTCGGGAGTGGATACCGGACCCATCATCGCGCAGCGATCCGTAGCCATCATGGCGGACGATGATGAGTCCACTCTCCACGAGCGCATCAAACAAGTAGAGCGCGATCTCATCGTGGAGGTGCTGCGCGCAGCAGACGTCCACAATGAGGAACTTATTATTCAACTCGCAGACTAAGACTTTTCGAAAGGCTTAATCCTCCTCATGAGCGAAGACCGCAAGCAGGTAAAGCGCGCTCTTATCAGCGTGTACGACAAGACCGGGCTGGAGGATCTGGCCCGCGCCCTCGATAAGGCAGGCGTAGAAATCGTCTCCACCGGCTCCACCGCGAAGAAGATCGCGGACCTAGGCATCGAGGTCACTCCGGTAGAAAAGCTCACCGGCTTCCCAGAGTGCTTGGAAGGCCGCGTCAAGACGCTGCACCCGCGCGTTCACGCCGGCATCCTGGCCGATACCCGCAAGGAAGAACACCTCAACCAGCTCGCCGAGCTCGAGGTAGAGCCTTTCCAGCTCGTCGTGGTCAACCTGTACCCCTTCCGCGAGACCGTCGCTTCTGGCGCGGACTTCGATGGCTGCGTGGAACAGATCGATATCGGCGGCCCGTCTATGGTGCGCGCGGCCGCTAAGAATCACCCGTCTGTTGCCGTGGTAGTAGATCCCTCCCGTTATGACGAGGCTGTGGAGGCCATCAACAACGGGGGCTTTACTCTAGAGCAGCGCCGCGGCTTGGCCCGCGACGCCTTCCTGCATACCGCGGATTATGATGCGGCCGTCTCCGCCTGGTTTGTGGACCAGCTGAGCGAGGAAGGCCAAACCACCCCGCTGCGCTATGGCGAAAACTCCCACCAAAAGGCCACCATCACCCGCATCGGTTCTACGGGCCTTGCCAATGCCACCCAGTTCAACGGCAAGGAGATGAGCTACAACAACTACCAGGATGCGGATGCCGCCTGGCGCGCCGCTTGGGACCACGAGCGCCCCTGCGTTGCAATTATTAAGCACACCAATCCTTGTGGCATTGCCGTTTCTGAAGAGTCCATCGCCGCCGCCCACCGCGCGGCGCATGCGTGTGACCCGATGTCCGCCTTCGGCGGCGTCATCGCCGTCAACCGCGAGGTCACCGTGGAGATGGCCGAGCAGGTCAAGGAAATCTTTACCGAGGTCATCGTCGCTCCTTCCTACGAGGACGGCGCCATCGAAGTCCTCAAGGCCAAGAAGAACCTGCGCGTGCTGCAAGCAGAACACGAAGACCAGCACGAAGAGCGCAAGTACATCTCCGGCGGCGTGCTCACTCAAGAGCCAGATACCTACCAGGCCGAGGGCGATGACCCAGCAAACTGGACCCTGGCCGCAGGTGAGGCCCTCAACGAGTCCGATATGGCTGAGCTCGAGTTCGCCTGGCGCGCCGTGCGCGCGGTGAAATCTAATGCGATTTTGCTGGCTAAGGACAATGCCACTGTGGGCGTGGGCATGGGCCAGGTCAACCGCGTTGACTCTGCCAAGCTCGCCGTCGAGCGCGCCAATACCCTGGCCGATGGCGCCAACCGCACCAAGGGCTCTTTCGCAGCTTCCGACGCCTTCTTCCCATTCGCCGATGGCTTGCAGGTGCTTCTCGACGCCGGCGTGAAGGCCGTAGTCCAGCCCGGCGGCTCCATCCGTGACGAGGAAGTCATTGCAGCGGCCAAGGAAGCCGGCGTTACGCTGTACCTGACTGGCACCCGCCACTTCGCCCACTAGCCTAAGCTAGTTTTCATGACGTTCCCTATCCGCCGGGCCTGGGGCCCGGCAGCTGCCCTCAGCGCCTGCGCACTCTCCCTGGGCGCGTGCGCAAGCGCTGAGGATGCAGCGGATAATTCCCCTACTTTTGTCAATACCGAGGCACGCGGCACGGCCGATCCCTTGTACGGAGAGACCACGTCTGCAACGACTGCGTCCTCATCCGCAGCCCCTGCTGCCGAGCGCGCCCCGTCCGACTCCACGGAACCTCCGGTCGCAGCCCCTGCCGATGACGTTCAAGCCGTACTTGATCGCATTGTGGCAGAACACGGAAATGTGGGCATTGCGGTCTCCGATGGCACCTCTACCGTCGAGGCTGGGCGCACCGCTCCCGAAGCCGCGTGGTCAACCTCCAAGGTGCCCGTGCTTATTGCGGCGCATCGTACGGGTGTTGCCGATAGCCAGCTGGTGTCCTCTGCAATTACTTACTCCGATAACGAGGCCGCCAAGGCCGCGTGGGCAGCATTAGGGGAGCCGACCGTGGCCGCACACGCCGCCCAAAGCGTTATTGCGGAGGCAGGCGATACCGCCACCCAAGTCCAATCCCAGGTCACCCGCCCTGAATTTACGGCCTTTGGTCAAACCATGTGGAGCGTGGGCAACCAGGCTAAGTTTATGGCTGGGTTGCGCTGCGTGGACGGAGCTCAGCCGATTATAGACGCCATGGGAGTCGCCGATCCTGCACAAAGCTATGGCCTACGCACCCAGCCGGGCGCCTTGATGAAGGGCGGCTGGGGGCCGAACCCCGCTGGTGCTTACGATGTGCGCCAGATGGGTATCGTCCGGTTGGGCGGGCACGATGTCGCCGTAGCATTAATTGCCTCGTCTCCTGATGGGCAGTACGCCTCCACCCAGGCGGTCCTTACATCCATTGCCGAAGACCTCGCTCAAGCCAATACGCAGTGGCCCAGCTCGGCCTGCTAAGTCCTAGCACGAGAAAGGAAAGCTAATGTCTTATCGCTCTCGCCTCCGCCCGCTTATCGCCGCGGGGTTCGTCCCACTCGTGGCCGCCAGCCTCGCGCTCAGCGGCTGCAGCAACGCCAAGGATGAAGCTGCCCCTAGCTTTAAAGGCCAGGGTAGTGGAATGACCACGGTCGACAACGCCGATAAAGAAGAGAAGAGTGGCGAGGAAACCACGGCTGCGCAAGAGACCGCAACGAAAGATGAGGAAACCCCCGAGGAGCCACCGGTAGTTACGGTCACGCAGACAGAAAAGCAGGAGTTACCTTCCTCTTCCGGCGGGGGTCAGAAGAGTGGTGTGGGTAACTACATTTCCAACTTCAACGAGTACGGATGGCTGGATGGCGGCTACGCCGACTGTCAGCGCTTTGAGCGTGCCTTGTTCGCCGGCTCTGGTCCCGACGGCAGGGTCATCATTTGTGAAACCGGCGGTGGAGTCAAATTCTATCGCTCGTCGATGTTTGATGGTCAGTTCCAAACGGACGACGTTACCCAAGACGGGAATAACTACTACGTCAATGCGGATCCCTCGATTATCGTGGTGACCCCGAGCGGCGTCAGCGTGCGCGAGGGAGGCGGATTGGCTGCCACGGGAGAGTTCACGGAGTCGTGGCAGCGCTAGTGAGGGGTTAGCGCGACTTCTTCTTGCGGTCGGCTGCTGCGGCGGCGGCCGCAGAGATGGAGTCGTTGCGATTCTTCAATAGCTCGAGGGTGGTTTCCTCGGCGTTATCGGGAACGGAGGCGCCGAGGACGGCTAAGGCGGCGTCGGCAAGCATGGCTGCAGTCTCTGGTACCGACTGGGAAGCATCGAACGGAGGGGTGCCGTTATTGGGGCGCATTTCGATGACGGATAGCGCAATGTGGAAGGGAAGCTCCACTCGGGGATCCTCCTCGCCCACAATGGCGGCGGCGGTAGAGCGGAAATGATTCTGCAGGCGGTCGCGCGATTCGTGGTATTCGGAAAACTCCGGAGAATTAGCCACCGGCAGTTGATATAGGCGTCCCACGTTCCAGCCGCTGGTGAGCAGTAGACGTGATTCCGCGGCGACCAAAGACCACAGGCGTTGAGCCGGATCGGCATCAGTGCCGGCCAACTCATCGGCCAACTCCAAGGATGGTTCGATGGTGGAATTGAGCAGCGTAAGGAAAATCTCCGTCTTGGACGGGAAATGGTAATACAGCGAGGCCTGGCGGATGCCAACCGCATCTGCAATCTGGTGCGTGGATGTAGTAGCAAACCCTTGAGTAGTGAAAAGCTCGGAGGAGGCGTCCAAGATCTCCTCTCGGGCGCTGTTTCCCCTGCGCCGCGGGCTGTGTTTACGCGGCCTACCGACAGTGCCTGCCATGCGGTGGGACGCCTCCTTTCACAAGAAGAAATTGCTTTTAATTACCAACTGTACAATCTTATGCCCGACTAGGTACTGCTTCCGAATCCGCACCTTAGGGACTATTTATATTCTTCTGTCTGCTGGGTAATGGACTCAAATACGGCCGAGACAATACGGCACGCCGAGCCATAAGCAGTGCGGTCCAACGGCGGAAGATCCCGCAGCGTGGCTGGGCGGTCACTGACGCGCTCGTACCAACGGCGCAACTCTAATGCATAGCCGGTACGCCACGCTAGATCCAAAGACTCTGCGTCGGTGGCGGTGAGGACAGCGCGCTCAACGCCAATCGCCAGGCGATCTACCGTCGGGCGAGGCCCCGGCGCTGCCCAGCGAGCGATAGCTGCAATGGGGGAGAGCAGTGTCGCCTTGATGTCCACAGCTGCATCTCGGTCCGGCAGGCCGTCCACCATTTTCAGAGTAGGCGGGCGCTTGGTCAAAGCTTCTTCCAGGAGTGCTTGTTCGCCGCCGTTTCCTAGGGGGAGGCCGGCATCGACGCGCGAGGCAATCGAATCGGCGGCCTCGTGAGCCTGGAGGCCGACATCAGAAAAGACTTCCTGGAGATCGGAGTCCTGGCCAATCCACTCCACAGGCATAGATGGCAGCTGGTCGCCCCGAGCGGCAGCACCGGTAAGGCGTACCGGTGAGTTGACCCCAGGGGAGCGAACGATATCTACCAACAAGTGGGAATACCAGTGAGCCAATTCAATCTCATTATCTTGGTGAGCGACCGCATTGCGCAAGATATCTTGGGCCTCTGCGAGCAGCCCGCGGGCCGTAGCGCGGGACTGGCAGTGCGGGGCAAGCTCGGAGAGATCGAGTAGGGATTGGTGTAGGGCCATTGCTCACTGCCTTTCACTAGTGCGAAGCCGGTGCTTCCCCCAGCGGCTGCGGGGCGCACGAATGCTTTAAATCTAACACCTTGGCCGCGTGGGCTGAATATCTGGGTGCAAAGGCGGGAGTAAGAGGGAGAAAACGACTATCGCCGCCTGCCCTCGAGGAGGGAGGCGGCGATAGTCTATGGATCTTTTACCGTGTCACACTTGCCAGCGGCAAAAGTGCGCTGTTGATACCCAGCTACTGTTTAGCGGGTGGTGAACGGCAGGAGAGCCATTTCGCGTGCGTTCTTGACTGCGGTAGCAACCTGACGCTGCTGCTGCGGGGTCAGACCGGTGACGCGACGGGAACGAATCTTGTGACGATCCGAGATGAACAGACGCAGAGTCTTGGTGTCCTTGTAGTCCACCTTCTCGATGCCCTCAGCCTTCAAAGGGTTCTTCTTCGGGCGACGGCTCTGCTCCATACGGAACTTCTTTTGGTTATTGCGCTTATTAGCCATTGTGCAATTACCCCTTTACCAGCTGGACTTACGAACGCCCGGCAGCTCACCACGGTGAGCCATGCCGCGCATACGGACACGGGACAGGCCGAACTTGCGGAGGTAACCGCGTGGGCGGCCATCGGCAGCGTCACGGTTACGTACGCGGGCTGGGGAAGCGTCACGAGGCTGGCGGTTCAGCTCGAACTGAGCCTCCAGGCGCTCCTCATCCGGGGTGTTCGGGTTCTTGATGATCTTCTTGAGCTCAGCGCGACGCTCCGCATAGCGGGCGACGATTTCCTTGCGCTGCTCGTTCTTAGCGATCTTGGACTTCTTAGCCATTGATTATCGCTCCTCGCGGAATTCGACGTGCTTGCGGGCAATCGGATCGAACTTCTTCAAGGTGATGCGATCCGGGTTGTTGCGCTTGTTCTTACGGGTCACGTAGGTGTAACCGGTGCCCGCAGTGGACTTCAGCTTAATGATTGGGCGGATATCGTTACGTGCCATACTTAAATCTTCTCCCCACGTGCGCGAATCTTAGCCACAACGGACTCGATGCCATCGCGGTCGATGATCTTCATGCCCTTGGTGGAAACATTCAGGGTGATGGTACGGCCCTCAGAGGGCAGGTAGTAGCGACGACGCTGCACGTTGGGGTTCCAACGGCGCGAAGTGCGGCGGTGCGAGTGCGAGACCTGCTTGCCGAATTCCGGCTTGCGGCCCGTTACCTGGCAAATAGCCGACATGGGTCTTCTTTCTCCTAGCCGCCCACATCATGGCTATGGACAATGAAACGCCGACTGCCGAGTGAGGGTGGCAGTGCTCAAAAGTGAGGTGTGAGCGGGTGCGGCGCCATCGTCGAACGCCAGTAGACGGGGCGTAAAACGTATATTTTGACAACAGCAAGGGAAAATCTTACAGCCTTGGGCGCGAATTACCTAATCGCTACCTTGCTGTGGTTAGTGGGGCTGTTTGTGGTTTTGGGGTGGCATTTGGCTGTGGCGTGCCGCCATGCGTAATACAAGAAACTGGTGTGAAATGAGTGGTCGGAGCGGGAAGGGGATTTCGCATCTGGGGTAGTTGACTGTAGGATAATTCAGGTTGTTGACCCGTGCCGCACGGCACGCGGTTAGCAGAGTGAAATTTGTACGTCCCAACTCGGGCACGATCCGCTCCATAAGTGGGTGGAACCGACCTGTAGTCCAACCCTGAGGGAATATATATGAAGAAAGATATTCACCCGGATTACCACCCGGTAGTCTTCCGTGATGCTGGTACCGGTCACTCCTTTTTGACTAAGTCCACCGCTTCCTCCGACCGCACCGTGGAGTGGGAAGATGGCAACGAGTACCCACTGATCGTTGTTGACGTTACCGCTGAGTCCCACCCGTTCTGGACTGGTGCACAGCGCGTTATGGATACCGCCGGCCGCGTCGAGCGCTTCAACCAGCGCTTCGGTGGCATGGCTCGCCGTAAGAAGAAGAACGCGTAAGGAGGAGAATAGAAAATGGCAACTCCTAAGTTTAAGAAGTCCCGTGCGAACACCCACGCACGTCGTTCCCAGTGGAAGGCTGACAACGTGGCCCTCCAGGAAGTCACCATCGACGGACAGACCGTCCGCATCCCGCGCCGCTTGGTCAAGGCTGCCAAGCTGGGCCTGGTTGACGTAGAGCAGTTCTAAGCTCGTTTCGCACTTTCCCCGTTCGCTCTCTGTAGGAGGGTTGAGCGGGGATTTTTGCTACCTTAAGTATTATTTGGGGGGCTATGGGGGTAAATATTTCTCATAACTTCATGAAGTTGCGTTTCATCAGTAATAATTAGGATCATGAAAATCCTTGTGGTGGATGATGAACAACCCGTCCGTGAATCGCTACGCCGTTCCCTACGTTTCAACGGCTACGATGTGCTGACTGCTAGCGACGGCTTAGAGGCAGTGGAGGCGGTGCGCTCTGAGAATCCAGAATTGCTGATTCTGGACGTCATGATGCCAAACATGGATGGACTTGAGGTGTGCCGCACCCTGCGTAGCGAAGGCTGGGACCGTCCGATTCTCGTGCTGACCGCGCGCGATGGCGTATCGGACCGCGTAGCTGGTCTCGATGCTGGCGCCGATGATTACTTGCCAAAGCCATTCGCACTGGAAGAGCTCTTGGCGCGCGTGCGTTCCTTGGTTCGCCGCGCTTCCGCAGATTCCATCGCTGCTGAGGCTCCGGTGGAGAGCAAGCTTAGCTTCGAAGACCTAGAACTCGACGCTGATACTCGTGAAGTAAGCCGCGGTGGCCGCTCAATTTCTTTGACGCGTACCGAATTTTCCCTACTGCAGCTCCTTATGGAAAATCCCCGCAAGGTGCTTTCTCGTAGCAAGATTCTGGAGGAGGTATGGGGCTATGATTTCCCTACCTCTGGCAATGCGCTCGAGGTCTATATTGGCTACCTACGTAAGAAGACGGAGGGAGACGGCGACTCGCGTCTTATCCACACTGTCCGTGGCGTTGGTTATGTCTTGAGGGAGTCTCATCCGTGATCTTAAGGAAGCCCGCTTCCCCTGCAGTGGCTTCCGGGAAAGCACAGCCCACACCTCTTACTGAGTTCTCTGAAAGTCAAGGGAGCTGGGCTTCACGGGCGCCACTGCGGTGGCGCCTTGCTACTGTTACTGGCCTTGTGGTGGCCGTAGCCGTTGCCGTAATGACCTTGGCAACGTACTGGGTAGTATCTATGTCCCTGCCTGCCTCCGTAGATGACCGCTTGGAGGCCAAAGCGGATGCCTTGTTGCGCAAGAGCCAGGACCCGCGGTTTATCGACAACGTGGATCAGGAAATTGAAGAATTTAAGTCCTATAACCCTGATACGCGCGTTTCCTTATCGCCGCCCTCAACGAGCTTGTCCTATGGCGATACTATTCCCCTCGGTGGAGACTTCCATCGGACGGAAGACTATACAGACACCTCCGTGCGTACGGTCGGCGGCGAACGTGTTCTGGCCAAACGCCACGATCTAGGCTCTACCGTTATCGTTGCGCAATCTCTGGCTCCGACCCAAGAATTCATCGCCATCCTCGGCACAGTTTTGCTGATTATTGTTGCGCTTGGCATTTTGCTCGCCATCTTTGCTGGTCTCATCGTGTCCAAAACCGGCATGCAACCCATTGCGCGCTTGAAACGCGCAGTGGATTACGTGACGCAGACCAATGATCTGCGCCCCATCGAAGTATCCAATAATGACGAGATGGCTCAGCTGACCACATCCTTTAACCAGATGCTGGAAGCTCTGCAAGAGTCTCGGTCGCAGCAGGCCCAGTTCGTCGCCGATGCCGGGCACGAGCTGAAGACGCCGTTGACCTCAATGCGTACCAATATTGAGCTTTTGATGATGCTTAATCGCGCCGGTGGCGGCTTTGGCATGAGCGATGAGGACCGCAAGGACCTTGAAGATGACGTCATGTCCCAGATGAACGAACTCTCCACCTTGATTGGTGACCTCGTTGACTTGGCGCGTGAGGATGGCAACGAACGAGAACCGGAACCGGTGGACCTGTGCGAGGTCATGATGTCTTCCTTAGAGCGTGCCCGTCGCCGCCGCCCGGACGTGGAATTTCTGGTGCGCTTTATCCCGTGGGAGCTGGATGGTGACCCCTTCGCATTGGGCCGCGCTACGTTGAATCTGATGGACAATGCGGCTAAGTGGTCGCCGGCTACTGGCACGGTACGCGTGTCCATGGAACAGCTATCTTCCCACGAGGTGCGCTTGCGCTTTGATGACTCCGGTCCGGGCATTGCGCCGGAGGAGCGGGAGAAGGTTTTCGAGCGCTTCTACCGTTCGGCAGAGGCGCGTTCTATGCCTGGCTCTGGTTTGGGCCTGGCTATCGTGAAATCGGTGATTGAGCGCCACGACGGCACGATTAAGATCCGTGAGTCTAATGATGGTGGCACACGCATGGAAGTAGTCCTGCCGGGCAAGCCCGTGTCCGGAGAAATCTTTGTCGATGGTTTGGCAGAACCGCATGAGGGGCAGCCGGGCGGCAATGAAGATTCCAGCGATCGCGGTGAAATCTTTGCTCAACGCTGGTTTAACCAAGGGTAGGCTGCGGCCTTTTATACTGGTGATCGCATACAGCTACCTTTCAGGAATTCCTAGTAGGTTGGCAGATCAGTAACAGTCTTGACTAAGCGAAGTGAGGCATAGTTTTCTCATGAACATGAGGAATGACGATTACCGCGGCTTTGATGGTTCCTTCCCGGAGGGAGCGTCCCAAGAAGGGCCGGGTAAGGCCGAGCCGGTACACGGTGGTCCGAACTTTGGAGACATCGGGCAGCCAAACCCAAACGCTGGCACCGCCGGCCCCTATAGCAGCGACGCCGACGCGCAGGAATATGGGACTGGCTCGTATTCACAAGGCTGGAATCAACCACGCGGCGGTGCAGAAGGAGCTGATCCCAGCGCGCTAGGTTCACAGGCGCCGTACCCGCAGGGCCCGCAGACCCAAAGCTTTAATACTCAGGGCCAGGAAGGTCCGATGGTCACCCCGCTGCCCCCGCAACCGGAACAAAAGAAAAAGATTGGCCTCGGCGCCGCAACTGCCTTGGCTGCCGTAGCCGCAATCGCCGCGGGTTCAATCGCTGGAGCCGTGGTCGGTATGAATTCTGGGGGAGGCAACAACGATACGTCAGTGGTCAATGAGGCGCTCAAGGCCCAGCCGGCCAATAACAGCACCGGCAAAGAACCAGAAAAGGGCTCCGTTGAAGAGGTAGCCTCCAAGGTTTTGCCGGCGGTGGTTTCTATCCAGACGATGACCCGGACGGGCGGGGCAGAAGGCTCCGGTTCCGTTATCTCCCCGGACGGCTACGTGCTGACCAATTACCACGTGGTTGCAGGCGCTGAGCACGGCGGCATGATGCAGGTGACCATGAACGACGGCAGCAAGCATGATGCTGACGTGGTGGCTTCCGATGCGAATACTGACGTGGCCATTGTGAAGATAAAGGATGTCAAAGACCTGCCGTTCTTGCAGTTCGGTGATTCTGATTCCGTCGCCGTGGGACAGGAGGTTGTGGCCGTGGGCTCTCCTCTGGGCCTTAATGCGACCGTGACTTCCGGTATCGTTTCTGCCAAAAACCGCCCAGTGCGCGCCTCCCAAGAAGGCGGCGAGTCTTCCTTGATTGACGCCATTCAGACTGATGCCGCGGTCAACCCGGGCAACTCCGGCGGTCCACTGGTGGACCGGGACGGAAATATCGTGGGCATGAACTCCATGATTGCTTCGCTGTCCAGTAATTCCACCGGGGAGGGCGGATCCATCGGACTGGGCTTCGCCATCCCGTCGAACTTTGCCAAGCGCATGGCGGACGAGCTCATTAATGATGGCAAGGTCACTCACCCGACCCTAGGCGTGAAGGTGCTGGCGCGTGACGACGGCAATGGTGCCCGTATCGCCGGGGTTGAGCCAGGTGGCCCAGCAGATAAGGCGGGCCTGAAGGAAGGTGACATCGTCACCCGCGTCAATGATCGCTTGATCGAGAATGCCGATGCCCTGATTGCGGCGGCGCGGTCGCAAGATTTTGGCGCGACAGTGACCTTGGAGGTTACACGCGAAGACTCGGATGAGTCTCGTCAGGTAGAGGTAACCCTCTCAGGCGAGTAAATTACTGTGCAAGACCTCATTAGGTGCTGAATGCACCGTACCTCACACCGCCGAAAGGCCCTACTGCCTTAAATTAAGGAGAATAATGCCAGATTTGCAGCAGGACTTGACCGACTCCGCGCAACCGGAAGGCGAAGGCAAGCACGATTCCTTGATGGATGTTGCCGAACCCGATGATGCCTTCCTGCTAGCGAGCGAGCAGGAGGATAGCCTAGCCGCGCCACGCCGTGCTCTCATCGTTATTGTCACTGATCACCCTGGGGAGCAATCCGATAGCACCTCTCAGTTGGTCAGTGAGTTGCTCGCGGAAGCTAACTTCCGTGTCGATGGCGCCATCGTGGTGCGTTCCAAGAAGTCCAAGATTCGCCAGGCCATTGAGACCGCCGTGGTCGGTGGCGTGGATTTGGTGCTGACCGTAGGCGGCACCGGTGTAGGCCCGCGCGACAAGACCCCGGAGGCTACCCGCTCCGTCATTGACAAGATGGTTCCGGGCGTGGCCCAGGCGCTGCGTTCTTCCGGTCAAGCCTGTGGCGCGGTGGATGCTTGCACGTCCCGCGGCTTGTCGGGCGTTTCTGGTTCGACTGTAGTGGTCAACCTTGCCTCGTCGCGCGCTGCGGTTCGCGATGGCATGGCTACCTTGGCACCGCTGGTGCACCACCTCATTGAGCAGCTGCAACAATCCAGCGTTCAGTAATCACAAGGCATAGTCTATGACGTTCCGGAAAAATCGTCGGAGAGTCTTCCGTCAATCGGAAGCTGCCGATTATGACCGTAGTGCTGATAAGCCCGGCACATCGGCTGCCCACGGGGTCGATGAGGATCGAATTGTTAACGTTGATGACGCGGAATCGGCCACCGCAGCAGAAGGGGAGTCTGGTCAGCGCGATGAGCAGTTCTACCGCGAGAACCAGCCCCCACACTATGGCGGCTAGTGCGAAGGAGAAGAGTGCAATCACGCACTCAGTAAAGGGATAGATAAAAGCCCGCGGTTCCTACTTCCTCGGAAGCGAAACCGCGGGCTTTGTGCTGCGAACAGCGACAGGCGTATAGCGAAAGGCTACTTGGCCTGGTGGCGGCCGCCGCCGGTGGAACCGTAGTCTGCGTCCTCTGCGGCGTGGGAGGAACGGCTAGTGCCGGTTCCCGGGATGTCCGTATCGGAGACATTCTGGGCTTCGAGCAGATCGCGGATTTCTGCCAGGAGCTCCTCGGAGGTTGGGGCGGGAGCCTCAGGGTCGACACCGTGGCGGCGCTTAGCGGCCTCGGTGAGCTTATTAATCGGCATCACGATGAGGAAGTAGACTACTGCGGCGATAATGAGGAAGTTGATCGCCGCGGAGATGACGGCGCCGAAGTCCACAAAGGTGTTTTTCGCCTCCGTGATCTGGAAGCCAACGGCCCCAACCTCGGCGGAGCCGAGGGAGTTAATGATCGGCTGGATAATAGAATCCGTAATGGATTTGACGATTGCGGTAAAGGCAGAACCGATGATGACTGCGGTGGCAAGTTCGATGACGTTGCCACGCATGATGAAGTCTTTGAAGCCCTTGAGCATGGTGATAAGCACCAACCTTTCTGGGAATAACTAACGGTAGGTAAAAACCATGGACACTGCGAAACCTTAATGGAGCCGGTAACCGACCACAACTGTTGTGGCTGAAAAGGTCTAGTGTTGCTGCGGGTGAGCGCGATCACCAACTATGACCACCGTGAGCGGCTGGCTTAACGACGCCGCGGCAACATCATTAGCGTGATCTTGGGGCAATGCGAGTAAAACGGTCGACGAGGAAGCCTCGCCTTCCGGGCTGGAGGTAGACACCACGCGTCCGCCTGAGGCGATAACGCGTGCGGTAGGGGTTGCGGCGGCCGCCCCCGCCTCAACTGCGGTCACCACGTCCACGGTGTCGCCGTGATGCAAATGGGGGATGATATCGGGCTCGGCAAGTTTGACCGGAATCATCCGCCCGGCCTCGGCCCCTGTGCCACCCACCAAGCTGGAGACAAGATCTTCTCCTAGAAGGCGAGCACCGGTAATCACTTCGCCCTTGTTGGCGGCGGCGGTAATAACGCGGCCACTTAGTTCTTCTGGCTTTTCCGTTAGCGTAGAATCGGGGATAGAGGAGGCAGGAAGCCGGGCTAGGTCGACGTCGGCAAGCGCAAGCTCTGCTCCCGCCGGCAGATCGCGGCTAAAAACGGGAACGCGCGGTAGCTCCTTGGCCGCCGAAAGGGCCGAGGCTAGCGCGGCAATAAGGAGGGCCACCGCAATGGCGCGGCGCACTAGTACGCCGCGGCGGTGGCCAGGGCTGCGGAGGGTATCAACGAGGCGGGGAAAATGAGAAGTGGGCATACTTTTTTAGACTGTCCAAAACCGCTCATGGTTCCCGTACCCCGGAAACTAGAAGCGAGTGATGCCGTGGGCGGTGACCACGGCATCGACCTTGCGGTCGTGGTCCTCGGTAGGTAGCTCATCTAGCAGCTCGGTGGGGTAGACCATGGCGAAGACCGGTGGCTTGCCGTGGGGAAGTGGCTCTAGTGCGCGGTCATAGTATCCGCCGCCTTTGCCCATGCGGTTGCCCTTGGCGTCTACGGCCATGGCTGGGGCGAGTACCAGATCGCACTCGGCCAGGACGCTGCTATCAAAGCTTGGGCCTTGGGGCTCATTCAAACCCATCGCGCTTTCGTGCATTGCTTCTTTGCCGCGGTATTCAGCAAAGGTCAACGTGCCATTCTCGCCGGAAATTGGCAAGAGGACGCGGGAGACATGCTCCTTGAGCCACGGCACAAAATCGGCGCCGCCCGGCTCCGAACCCAAAGGCCAGTAGGCAGCCACGGTCATGGACTCGGTGAGTTCGGACTCGAGATGCTTACGCACGCCAGCAGTAAAGGCGTCGTGGTCTTCGGCGGAAAGTTCGCGGCGGGCCTGGACCAAGCGGGCCCGCAGCTCGTTTTTAGCAGTCATGGAAGAGGTCATAAATTAATCATAACCCCGCGGCGTAGCGGTGCACGGGAAAATAATGTGGCGTTGTACGCTATTACGCATGGCTATAGAACGCGAAGATTCCGCCCGCGGAATCACCACGGTTGTAGTTCCAGCGGCAGGTATGGGCACCCGATTTTTGCCCGCCACCAAGACGGTTCCCAAAGAACTGCTTCCCGTTGTTGATACTCCCGGCATTGAACTCATCGCAGAGGAGGCGGCCTCTGTAGGCGCCCGCCGCCTTGCGGTGATTACCGCGCCCGATAAGCAAGAAGTCATGCGCCACTTCGAAGCTTTCCCAGAACTGGTAGACACCCTTGAATCCCGCGGCAAGGACGAGCAGGTTGCCAAGGTTAAGCGCGCTAATCAGCTCATTCACCCTGTTGCGGTGGAGCAGGAAAAGCCACTGGGCTTGGGCCACGCGGTGGGCCTGGCAGAAGAGGTACTCGGCGAAGATGAGGATTCTTTTGCCGTCATGCTTCCAGATGACATCGTGCTGCCTGCCACCGTCATGGCAGACATGGCTCGCGTGCGCGCGGCTTTGGGCGGTAGCGTGCTGTGCGCCTTCGAGGTCCCGCGCGAGCAGACCTATAACTACGGCGTCTTCGACGTAGAAGATACCAATGCCCCCGGCGTTAAGAAGGTCGTGGGCATGGTGGAAAAGCCGGCGGTGGAAGATGCCCCGTCTAATCTCGTGGCCACCGGTCGCTACCTATTGGATCGCAAGATTTTTGATGCCCTCCGCCGTATTAAGCCAGGCAAGGGCGGCGAGCTGCAGCTTACCGACGCCATCGAGCTCCTCATCGAGGAAGGCGAGCCCGTGCACGTGGTAGTCCACCAAGGAAAGCGTCATGATTTGGGAAATCCCGGTGGGTATATCCCCGCCAATGTGGATTTTGGTCTGCGCGATGAAAAGTATGGCCCCACGCTGTATAAAGCGATTAAGCAGATTCTGGCCGAGTATGAGGATGAGCACGGCCTAAACTAGGGAGATTTCCCAAGGGCAGAGGACATGAAAGCGAAGAAAGGGCTGGCATAGACCTTATGCGTTCAGTTGATGACCAGTTGGCGCTGGTAACGGATGCGGCGAACACGCCGGAGCCGGTGCGCATCGGTATTTCCAACGCGTTGGGGTTAATGTGCGCCGAGGAGGTGCAAGCAAACCAGCCCCTGCCGGGCTTTCCGCAGGCAGCCATCGACGGCTATGCGGTGCGCGCCGTTGATATTGGAGGCGAGCGCGGCCTAAGGCTCCGCCGTCCCAAGGAGCAGGAGGAGCAGGCTGCGGAGGGGGAAGAAGAGAAGGCACCCCAGCAACCGGAGGTCGAGCGTTCCTTGCCTGTGGTGGGCGAGGTTCCGGCCGGCTCCAAGCAGCCGTTGCGCCTGCAGCCCAAGCAAGCCGTGCGTGTGTATACGGGTGCGCCTTTGCCCACGCTTGCCGACGCCGTCCTTCCCCTCGAGTGGACCGACCGCGGCCGCAAGCGCGTCACCGCCCATCGCCCGGTGCGCTCCGGTGACTTTGTTCGCCGGGTAGGCGACGATATCCAACCTGGCGATGTGGCTGTATCTTCCGGCACGGTTTTGGGCCCCGCCCAGATCGGCCTGCTGGCCGCAGTTGGCCGCTCTAAGGTATTGGTCTATCCGCGCCCGCGCATCACCATCATCTCCTTTGGTCGCGAACTGGTTGATTTGGACCAAGAACCGGCACTGGGCCAAGTCTTTGACGTCAACTCTTATTCCCTCGCCGCCGCGGCTCGCGAGGCTGGGGCAGAGGTGCATCGCGTTGGCATTGCCGAGGGGGAGCCGCGCCGCATCCGCGAAGCGCTGGAAAAGCACATCGCTCGCAGCGAGGTCCTGGTCATCTCCGGTGCGGTTGGTGGAGCCGGCGCCGAGGCCATCCGTGAGATTCTTGATGACCTCGGTGATATCGATACCTCTCGTGTTGCCATGCATCCCGGCTCCGTCCAGGGGTTTGGTCTGGTGGGCGAGGAACGCATTCCTACCTTCTTGCTGCCGTCTAATCCAGTATCCGCGTTCGTGGTCTTCGAGGTATATATCCGCCCGCTCATTCGCTTGGCACTGGGTAAACGCAATGCGCACCGCCGTGTGGTGCGTGCCCGCGCGCTGAACCACATCGATTCCCGCCCCGGCCGGCGCGGCTTCATCCGCGCTCGTTTGATGCGCGATGCGGAAACCGCGGATTATCTGGTGGAAGGGCTGGGCGGTGCCGCGGGTGCCCCAGCGCACCTATTGGCCGGTCTTTCGGAGGCCAATGCCATGATTCGCGTGCCGGAAGAGGTAACGGAAATCCGCCCGGGCGATGTGGTCGATGTGTTGTTTTTGACCCAGCGTAGCTAATGCTCGATCCCTTCG
Source organism: Corynebacterium nasorum (assembly GCF_032821635.1). Classification (NCBI taxonomy): domain Bacteria; kingdom Bacillati; phylum Actinomycetota; class Actinomycetes; order Mycobacteriales; family Corynebacteriaceae; genus Corynebacterium; species Corynebacterium nasorum. The sequence goes on from NZ_JAVBIE010000006.1 coordinate 66,150, forward strand.
GCACTGCGGCGGATAGGTTCCGCCTTCCCGCTACCGGCCCCACGGATGACATGCATCCGGGATGGCCGGAATCTACTCCTTTTGTTAGGCTTCCCGCTTCCGCTGTCTTCCCTTCGGGGGCGCGGATGCGCCTGCGGCCGCTGCTGCGATCTGATGGGCATGAGTGGCGGCGCCAACGTATCGAAGATGAAAGCTTCCTCCGCTCGGTCGAGCCGACCCAAGCGGCACCTTGGGCGGCGGCGCATAGCCAGCAGGCGTGGTGGAATCATCTGATGTACCTGCGTACCGCCGCCCGTGAGGCACTGGTGGTCCCACTTGTCATTGAAGTGGAGGGCCAATTCGTAGGCCAAATCACCTTGGGGAATATTCAGCATGGCAGCATTCGCGATTGCTGGATTGGTTACTGGGTTTATTCCGCTATCCACGGCGCCGGCGTGGCTACGGCTGCCACCGCCTTAGGCGTGGACCACGCCTTTGGACGGGTGGGCCTACACCGGGTGACCGCTACCTATCTAGAGAGCAATCCTGCCTCTGGTCGCGTCTTAGCCGCCAATGGCTTTCGACACGAGGGATACTTGCGTCGCAATTTGCATATAGACGGTGCCTGGCAGGACCACCATTACGTGGCTTTAGTTAAAGAAGACTATGCCTCCACGGCTGTCGAGCGCCTGCGCCAGGCTGGCCGGTTGGCGTGAAATAGCTCCACAGTTGCTGGGATTTCGACCTCAATTTTCACAGAAGTCACAACATTGTAATTTGTGGGAATTTGGGGTGCTATGGTGCGGTTTCACCGTTTAGAGTGGAGTAATCATCTGTATTCAAGGGGAAGGTCCTTTTCGTGTCGACAGCTGTGCCGGTTATCGCGATCATCGTGGTGTGGCTCTTCGTCCTCGCACCATGGATTCTGGGTAGGAATAACCGCCCAATGAGCCATACTGGTGAGGCCTTTGAAGATACTCGCGTCCTTTTTGAAGGAGATTCTGGCAAGGTCGCTGGCCGCCGGCGTCCACGCCTGCGTGCCGATGATGTGCACCGCCGCGAGGACCAGGACGAGGCGGACTATGAAGTAGTAGAGGCCGCAGACACCGGCGTGGATGAGTCGGATGCCGAGGCTACTAAGCCCTCTTCGCGCTCCGTGACTATTGCCGGTGCTGCCCGCCGCGCTAAGTCCCAGCCTTTCGGTACCGGCAGCCGTGCGTTTTCTGCGGCGTCTTCCTCCGCAGCTGGTGAGGACACTCAGCCAGAAGCAGATACTATCGACGGCGAACTGGTCGAGGAAGCGACTGTAGAAGGCGACGATTCTGCAGTTCAGCCCCAAGCAGTCGCGGTCCCAGCCTCCCAGCAGGCTGATACGGCGGCAGTTGGTGACGACACCGAATTCGATGATGCCGATGACGTACTTCTTGAGGACGAGGAAGACGCCGCAGACCAGGCCGCAAAAGATGACTCTACCGATATTGCTGCCGCCGAGTCAGAGGTCTTTAGCGCTCCCGCAGTCTCTACCGTGGCGAGTGATGCCTATGACTACGACGAGACTTATACCTCGCCGGTGGACCTTATGTACCCCGGTGCCGTAGATAAGGCCGAGGTCGCTGAGAAGGATTCTGCCGATTCGGAAGGCACGGCTGACGCTGAGCCGGTATCCGTGGACAAGGCAGAGGCCGAGGACTCTGGGGAACTCATGGAAACCGCTGCAGCAGACGACGCCGGTATGGATACCAACCTGTCCGAGGATGAGATGGAATTCGCGCAGCGTCGCATGGGCCGTGGCGGCTGGGACCCGGTAGCAGAAAAGGAAAAGTCTGTTACTCGTTACCAGCGCCGTCAGCGCACCCTGCTGGGCCTAGCCGTGGCCGTGGTACTCACGGTGGCCCTGGGGATCGTGGCCGGCGGCTGGACCTGGTGGTTGGCTGCGGTGGCCGGTGCGCTCACCGTTGTCTATCTGATGGCTCTTCGCGCTCAGGTCCGTCAGGAGCGAGCCCTGATGCGCCGCCGTGTGCGCCACTTGCGCCGCGCCCGTTTGGGCGTGCGCAACGCAGAGGATGAAGCTTTGAAGATTCCGCGCAACTTGCGCCGCCCAGGCGCTGTGATCGTGGAGATCGATGACGAAAGCCCTGACTTTGTGCACCTTCCGCTGCGCTATAACGATGGGGAAGACGGCGATTTTGATGGCCCCCACGCCGGGCCCGACGGCTATAGCCGGCGCGATGACCTAGCAGCCCGTCGCGCTGGATAGGAACTGGTGCCGACTTAGCAGGCCGCGTTCCGGAGTTCAGTGGAAGGCGCTGACCGCGGGTTCGTGAGCGCGTTGTATTCCTGCGCTAGGCCATAATGCGGCACACCGCTGTCGTGCCATACCCCGGAGGTTCCGCGGCGGTGAGAGCCGATGAGATGGGTATCAATCATGCCGATCGCCTCCATGAGTGCGAAACAGGTGACGGGGCCGACAAAGCGGAAGCCCTTCTTCTTGAGTTCGCGTGACATCAACTTGGATTCGTAGCTCTTTTTCGGAATATCTTCCATTGCGGTGGGGTAGAGGTTCTCCGGCGGTTGGAAGGACCAAATGAACTCCGCCAGCCCGCCCTCTTCGCGTAGGGCGATGGTGGCTTTGGCGTTTGTGATGGCGGCGCGGATTTTGGTCTCGTTGCGAATAATGGAGGCGTCGCCAAGCAATCGCTCAACATCCGGTTCGGTAAATTGAGCGACTTTTTCAGGATCGAAGTCGCAAAAAGCCGCACGGAAGGCCTCGCGCTTTTTCAAAACCACCGCCCAGGAAAGCCCGGACTGGAAAGACTCGAGGCTCAAACGCTCGTAAAGAGCTGCTTCATCAAAAATAGGCAGGCCCCATTCGGTGTCGTAATACTCCTTCAACATCGGCGAGGACATTGCCCAAGGCGGGCGGCCAAGTCCATCATCGTCATAGACTAAGGCGGTGCGCTCTGCGGACTGCGTAGCTGGTTTGCTCATGGTGTTCTCCTTTAATCTTTCTGCCTGGTTCCCATTGAAACAGTCCGCGTGACTATATGCCGTTCCTTCCCCGGCAAAGGGCGAAATTCCCAGCAGTATGGGCGTAGGCCATTGCCTTCGCATCGGGTGAGGGGTTCAGGGTAATCTGTTCAGCATGAATAGACCTGCCGTACGCGATGCCGCTTTGCTTATTTTTCGAGCGGTCCTCGGATTAATCTTTATCGCACACGGCGTGGACAAGATGTTTATGACCGGCATGGACGAAACCGTGGGGCAATTTTCCGCCCTTGGGGTGCCGCAGCCACAGCTTTCCGGCTATATCGCCGCCATCGGGGAGATGGTTGGGGGCGCCTTCCTCGTCGTCGGTTTGCTCACCACTTTTGTGGCCGGCGCGCTTGCCCTGCTGATGGGGTGCGCACTGTACTTTGTGCATTTGGGACATGGTCTTTTTGCTGCCGAAGGCGGAATCGAATACCCACTGGTATTGCTGATGTCCTTATTGATGATCGTGATTTTTGGCTCCGGTCGAGCCAGCATGGACGGGGTGCTCAGCAATGTTGACGCATAGCCAAGTCCAAGCGGCGATTTCTGCGCAGCTGGACGGTGAGCACTCAGATCTGGCAGAGGACGTAATCGATGCACACTTGGAAAGCTGCGCCGAATGCCGCGCCTTTCGCGATAAGGCGGCCGCGCTTTCGCGATCATTGCGTTTTGTGGAGCCTGCGGAATCCGGTATGGCGCCGCCAACGGATCTCTCCGAAGTCATTTTGGCCGGTGTGGAGCCGGAATGGCGGCGCACCTCGAGCGCTCGCCAGGCCAACCTGACGGTTGCGCGTGCCGCCATGGTGCTCATGGGCGCCATCTTTGCACTCTGGGCAGTAGCGCTCATCGTCCATTCCTCCGGGCTCGTACCGTTGGGTGAGGAAGGAAAGGTTTTAGATCCCACGGCGGATCCGGAACGAGCCAACCTGTTGATGGAAGGCGCAGCCGTACGCTTTGGCATGGCCTGTGGCCTATTTTTTAGTGCCTGGCGCCCCGCAGCGCTTACCGGCCTGCTCCCGGTCTCGGCCACGATGTTTGCTTTCCTCTTCGGGTTCGGCATGCGCGATATTGCGCTGGGCACCGTAACCATCGAACAGGTATATTTTCTTATCGCTACCGCGCTGGCGACCTTCAGCTTGGCGTGGGCTTGGGCGGCAGAAAAGGGCTACTTGGTGCGCGCCTGGTGGAAGTCCCTCAACGCACAACCTCAATAAGCCCCGCTTTCGTGCGGCTAGGTCCAGCTAGGCAGCCACATCATGGAGTGGTACCAAGAATCTGGAATCTTGTAGCCGTACAAAATGGGAGAGAAATAGAAGAACATCGCCACTACCAGGGCTAGGTAGAACACGGCGGCGATTGTTCCCCAGCGTACAGGGCCGCCTGCCAAACTCTTGAGCCATCCCCACTGCACTGGCCTGCCATGGCCGATGAGCTGGCCGAGTGCTAAGGCAATGAGCACGATGACAAAGGGGATAAACGCAGTGGCATAAAAGAAGTACATCTGGCGGTCAAAGGCTGCAAGCCAGGGCAAGAAACCTGCCCCAAAGCCCACCAAGGGGATGAGGAAGCTGCGATTGCGACGAATGATAAGTGACCACAGTCCCCACAGGACGGCCGGGATGACCAGCCACCAGATAGCCGGCGTGCCAAAAAGGTAGAGCATCTTGCGGCACTCGTTGCTGCCATCACCGCATTGCAGGTCGGTGGAGGAGTAGTACAAGATGGGGCGGGCGGCTACCAGCCACGCCCAAGGCTTAGAATCCCACGGGTGGTGGTGGCCACCGGAGGAAGTCAGGCTGGCGTGGAATTCTAGGACAGAGGAATGGTAGTAGAACCAGCCTGCCAGGGATTCAGGCAGGTGCATCAGCCACGATCCATCCTCGATCGTTCCATCTACTTTGGCGTGGCGGTACACGGCGGTTTCGGAGGAAAACCACGCTCGCCAGGTCCAGGCGTAGAGCAGCACCGGCACCAGTACGAGGGAGGCTAGGGCAGCAGGAGTATCGCGCACGAGGGTGCCCACTATGTAGCGGCGTACGCCATAGCGCTTGCGCAGGGCAAGATCGCTAAAGACGGACATGAGGCCAAAGAACATGATGAAGTACAGGCCGGACCACTTCACCCCCAGGGAAAGGCCAAGACAGACGCCCGCGAGGAGTCGCCACCAGCGGAATCCAAAGCGTGGTCCGAAGGCGGAGGAGCCCAAACGATTTTTAAGGAAAGCGCTGTGGAGGCGCTCGCGCATCTGATTATGATCGCGAGCAAGTGCCCAGGCGGCCGAGACAACAAAGAAGACCTGGAAAATGTCCAACATGCCGAACTTGGAAGAGACCAAAAGCACACCATCAAAGACGGCGATGAGGCCAGCCAGGGTTGCTACCTGCCAGGATAAAGAGACGCGGCGGGCCAGGGACATCGTCAAGAGCACGGTGGCTGCGCCGAAGAGGGCAGTCATAAAACGCCAGCCCAGTGGGGAATAGCCAGCGACCCATTCGGACAGCGCCACAATCTGCTTGCCCAGCGGTGGGTGAACCACCAGGCCATAACCGGGGTTGGATTCTATACCTCCGATGAAGAGGTTATCCCAGCTTCGCACCATGTCCCAGGCTTGCGGAACGTAGTGCTTTTCATCAAAGACAGGAGTGCCCTTTGATACGGGCGCGGTCAATCCGGCAAAGCGGGTAATGAGCGCGAGTACGCCAACGACGCTAGTGCTTATCCAGTCAGCCTTGCCCCACTGATAGGTGCGGGGCGCTGGCGGGGCCACAGTGTCGTGCGTGGTGCGCGATGGGGCAGCGGTAGCAATAGTCACTTGGTTGAGTCTAGGCGACAAGGCACCGCGCCCGCGCATTAGAGAGTATGGAATGCTAGAGATATGTCTGTTTCAGGTCTGGATCCACTACCGCGCGGGGTCATCCTCGCCGCCACGCCGCTGGGAAACGTGGGAGATGCCTCCGCGCGTTTAATGCATGCCTTGCAGCATGCGGACGTCATTGCGGCCGAGGATACGCGGCGCGTGCGGAACTTGGCGCAAGCTTTGGGCATCGAGATTTCCGGGCGGGTGGTGTCCAATTTTGATCACAATGAAAAGGACCGAGCCCAGCAGCTTATCGACGCCGCCGCAGCCGGCACCGTCCTCGTCGTTACGGATGCCGGCATGCCCATCATTTCTGATCCAGGACTGTCTATTGTGGCTGCAGCAGCTGACCGGGATATTCCCGTGACTTGTTTTCCTGGCCCTTCTGCCGTCCCAACGGCCTTGGCGCTGTCCGGCCTCGGCGTGGGTCACTTCCTCTTCGACGCCTTTCCTCCCCGCAAGCCCGGACCTCGCAAGGCCTGGTTAGAGTCACTGCGTAACGAAAAGCGCGCCATCGTCTTTTTTGAATCCCCACACCGGGTAGCCGAAACTCTAGCCGAGGCCGCGGATATCCTCGGCGCCCAGCGCCCGGCAGCGGTGTGCAGGGAGCTTACTAAAACCTATGAGGAAGTCCGGCGCGGCAGTTTGGAAGAGTTGGCCGAGTGGGCGGCTGAAGGGGCACGGGGAGAAATCACTGTGGTGATCGAGGGCGGAACCGCCGCGGCCGCTACCGCCGCAGATTTGGTTCCCCAGGCGATGGAATTGGCGGCGGCGGGGATGCGGCTAAAGGATGCTTGTAAGCAGGTAGCGAAAGACACCGAGGTTTCCAACCGCGAGCTTTATGACGCCGCTTTAGCAGCTCGCAAGGACTAGCCCCTATCGACGTGCTGATTAAGTCACAACTTTTGGTACCCGCAGATGGCTTCACTAAAGCAAACTTTGTAACTGAATTGTTATAGTGCTCGGGCGTGTGGGTGGCTTAAAGCGCTATTTACATGGGGAAATGAAGCGTAAAAACTGTTCAAATTAGCGTGGAAAATTCCTGGGAAATGGCGCTGAGCAGCGAAGTTTCTTACTGCTTCGTTTGATAATTGAGTAGTTCCGCACCACTGTATAGTTCATGACAAACTCGGAAAATATGGGCACAGGCGTGCCAGAAGAAGGAAAGGAACCGGTCGGCGCACATGCGCAGCCGGCTTCGGCTTCTTCGAGCGAGCAGCCTATTGAGAATTATCAGACTGTAGACGAACAGCTGGACGCACAATCTGCCACCGGCCAGCTGCAGGATATGATTCACTCCGACGGTTTCCACCCGGAGCGCTACGACGATCCTGAGGTAGAAATTGCGGCCGATCGTGACAATATGCCAATCGATTGGTCCATCGTCGGCATCGCCGGCGTGCTTGTTGCCGCGATCGTCGTCTGGGGTTTGGCTGCCCCGGATAACTTTGCCAACTTCTCCGCTTCGGCCCTGACCTGGGTAGTCGACAACTTTGGTTGGGCATACATTCTCTTCGGCACCGTCTTTGTGGTGTTCGTTGTCTTCATTGCCGCCTCCAAGTTCGGCTCCATCAAGCTGGGCCGCATTAATGAGGAGCCGGAATTTTCCACGCCCTCATGGATCGCCATGATGTTTGCCGCCGGTATGGGCATCGGCCTGATGTTCTATGGTGCCTCCGAGCCGCTAGCTAACTACCGTGACGGCACCCCAGGTGAGGGCACCGGCAACGTTGGATCTTCCATGGCCTATGCAATGTTCCACTGGACGCTGCACCCTTGGGCGGTCTATGCCATCGTTGGCTTGGCCATTGCATACTCCACCTTCCGCATCGGCCGTAAGCAGTTGTTGAGCCAGGCTTTCGTGCCGCTGATTGGCGAGCGTAATGCTAATGGTGCAGTGGGCAAGCTCATTGACATCCTGTCTATCTTCGCCACCGTCTTCGGCACCGCCTGCTCCCTGGGCCTGGGTGCCCTGCAGATTCAGGCCGGACTGAAGGCATCCGGAATCATCGATAATCCCACCAACTCCGTGGTTATCGGCATTGTGTTGGTTCTGACCCTCGCGTTCATCCTGTCTGCGATGTCCGGCGTGGGCAAGGGCATTCAGTATATCTCCAATGCGAATATGGTCCTCGCCGCAGTGTTGGCGATCTTCGTGTTCATCTTGGGCCCGACCGTTACCATCCTGAACCAGATTCCTGGCTCCATTGGTAACTACCTCAACTACTTCACCGAGATGATCGGCCGCACCGCCGAGTCCGAAAACGGCGCCGCCGCTGAGTGGCTTTCCGGTTACACGATCTTCTACTGGGCTTGGTGGGTTTCCTGGTCCCCGTTCGTGGGCATGTTCCTGGCTCGTATTTCCCGCGGCCGTTCCGTCCGCGAATTCTGCTTGGGCGTCCTGCTCATCCCAGCCGGCGTATCCACCCTGTGGTTCGCTATCTTCGGTGGCACCGCCATCCACATGGAGCAAAACGGCGAATCCATCACCGGCGAATCTGCCGAGGAAGAGCTGTTTAACCTCCTGCAGTCCATGCCTGGCGGTTTCGTTGCCGGCATCGTTGCAGCAATCCTGTTGGCTACCTTCTTCGTTACCTCGGCAGACTCCGCGTCCACGGTGATGGGCTCCATGTCCCAAAATGGTGCCGCTACTGCTAAGCCGTGGCTTTCCGCCGCGTGGGGTGGATTGACTGCCTTGGTAGGCCTGACCCTGCTCTTGGCCAATGAGGATGCACTGTCTAACCTGCAGAACGTCACCATCGTTGCTGCACTGCCATTCCTGTTCATCGTGGTTGGACTGATGTTCGCCATCTACAAGGCGTTGAGCGAGGATGTTATCTACCTCGAATACCGCGAGGCACAGCAGTTCCAGCGCAAGATGGCCCGCGAGCGCCGCCTGCACCGCGAGTACCAGCGCACGCAGGTTCTGAAGAAGCGCCGCAACGAACGCCTGAAGCACCCGATGAAGCGGAAGTAAATCGCTTTCTTCGCGGCTGCTCTAAAGCGCCCATTGTTTCCTTAGTGGTAGGGAAGCGGTGGGCGCTTTCTGCTGAAAATGCAGTTCACCTGCGGGAGAAATGTCTGCCCTAATCGTGTGTATAGGAGTCGGCTTCGATAAAGTAGAACCCATGACTGAGTCTGTAGTAGTTAATGTTGCTTGGCCCTACGCCAACGGCCCGCGCCACATCGGACACGTGGCCGGTTTTGGTGTTCCTTCCGACGTCTTTGCACGTTTCCAGCGAATGCGTGGCCGCAACGTACTCATGGTCTCGGGTACGGATGAGCACGGCACTCCGCTATTGGTACAGGCGGATAAAGAGGGCGTTTCCGTTCGTGAGCTCGCAGACCGCTATAACCGTCAGATCGTTACTGACTTGTCCAACCTTGGCCTGTCCTATGATCTCTTTACTCGCACCACCACCCGTAACCACTACTCCGTGGTGCAGGAGCTGTTCAAAGGCCTGTATGCCAACGGTTACATGCTCAAAGAGACCACCAAGGGCGCTATTTCGCCGTCTACCGGACGTACCCTGCCGGACCGCTATATCGAGGGCACCTGCCCAATTTGCGGTGCGGATGGCGCCCGCGGTGACCAATGCGATGAGTGCGGCAATCAGCTCGACCCCGTGGACCTTATCAACCCCGTATCTAAGATCAACGGTGAGACCCCGAAATTCATCGAAACCGAACACTTCCTACTGGATCTGCCAGCCATCAAGGATGAGCTGCAAAAGTGGCTTTCTACCCGCGAAGATTGGCGCCCGAACGTACTGAAGTTTTCCCTGAACCTGCTTGAAGATATGCGCCCGCGCACCATGACGCGCGATATTGACTGGGGAATTCCTATCCCCGTCGAGGGCTGGCAGGACAATAACGCCAAGAAACTCTACGTGTGGTTCGATGCGGTCATCGGCTATCTGTCTTCCTCCATCGAATGGGCGTACCGCACCGGTCAGCCCGAGGCCTGGAAGGACTTTTGGCAGAACCCAGACGCCCGCCACTATTACTTCCAAGGCAAGGACAATATCACCTTCCACTCCCAGATCTGGCCGGCCGAGCTATTGGGCTATGCCGGTAAGGGCAACAAGGGCGGGGAACTCCACAAGTACGGCGAGCTCAACTTGCCTACGGAAATCGTCTCCTCCGAGTACTTGACCATGTCTGGATCCAAGTTCTCCTCGTCCAAGGGTGTTGTCATCTATGTCAAGGACTTCTTGGCGGAGTTCGGCCCTGACGCCCTGCGCTACTTCATTGCCGTGGCTGGCCCTGAAAACAATGACACGGACTTTACCTGGGATGAGTTCGTTCGCCGTATCAATAATGAGCTGGCAAATGGCTGGGGTAACTTGGTCAACCGCACCGTATCTATGGCCTTTAAGAACTTCGGAGAGGTTCCCGCACCAGCAGCATTAGAAGAAAAGGACAAAGAAATCCTGCAGCTGGCGGAGGAGACCTTCGACACTGCCGGTGGTTTGCTGGAGCAGTCCAAATTTAAGCAGGCGATTACCGCTATCATGCACGTCGTCGGCGAGGCCAATGCCTATATTGCAGACCAGGAGCCATGGAAACTAGCCAAGGATGAGTCTCAGCGCGAGCGTCTAGCCACCGTGCTGTGGACCGCCCTCCAAGTCGTTTCTGACTGCAATGTCATGCTCACGCCCTACCTGCCGTTTACCGCGCAGAAGGTGCACGAAACCTTGGGCCGCAGCGGCGTGTGGGCCGCCCAGCCGGAGGTACACGACGTCAAGGACGATATTCCGGTAGAACTCGTGGGCGCTGGTTTACCGCCAGAGGGCCACGAATATCCGATTATCATGGGTGACTACACCCAGCAGCAGGCGAAGTGGGAGCGCATCCAAGTAGAGCCGGGCACCGCTTTGACAAAGCCTAAGCCGCTCGTCTCCAAGCTGGACCCAGAGCTGGGTGAAACCGGTCCAGAGTGGGCGCCTGTCTCCAAGTAACACCATATAAATAGCCGCGTTATCGCCCGATTTTTAGGAAGTTAAGGGCATAACGCGGCTATTTGTGTGCTCCAGTGCTGAGGGGCGCGGAGCGGCGGGGAAAAACCTGGCGGTTAGCGCTGGAAATCGCGCTGGAGGTGTACCAGGCCGAGGCGGACGCCGTCTTTGGTATGGATATTCGGCATACGGCCGGTCTCGGTAAAGCCGAACTTTTTATGCAAGGCGATAGAGCCTTCGTTGGTATCGACGATATAGGTGATCATCGTCTGTACGTAGCTGTCATCAGCGGCGTAGTCCATGAGGGCGTCGAGAAGCTCGGAGCCTACGCCCTTGCCCTGGGCGGAGGGAGCAATGTAGACGGAATCTTCGACGGTGCCGTAATAGATGGCAGGGGTCACGAACTGGAAATAGGCGGCCCAACCAATGATTTCATCATCGTGTACGGCTACGAAGACCGGGGAGCCGGCCTCAAACATCTCCTTGAGCCACTTTTCACGGTCAGCCACATCTTCTTGCCAGGTGACCAAGTTGGCGGCGGGTTTCGCTGCGGAGCCGGCGTTGTAGATGGCGGTGAGCGCGGGGGCGTCGGCAAGCTCGGCAGGGCGGATATGCATAGAAATTCCTTTACACCAGAAGTTGTAGGTGGGTGAGGCTCAGCCAACGATCGAACTTGTAGCAAACCTCTTTAAGAATACCCACGTTTTCAAACCCAAACTTTTCATGCAACTTAAGTGATGCCGCATTGGTGGAGACGATGAGGGCGAGCAGCGAATGAACCTTTTTATCGGCGCGCGCCGCCTTTACCAAGGCGCCAAGTAAAGCAGTGCCTACGCCTTGGCCCTGAGCGGTGGGGGAAAGATAGATGGTGGTTTCATAACAGCCTGTCCATACCTGCGGATCGCGGTAGGGGTGGTAGAGCGCCCACCCCAGGTAGTCGCCAGAATCGGACTCCGCGACGAGGCATGGGCAGTCCTTTTCCCACAGCTCGCGTAGGTAGTCTTCGCGCTCTGCGATGCTGGCCGGGGTAGCGCGGAAGATGGCGTCGGTGTGTGCGATGGCCCAGTTGAGGGTTTCGGTCATGGCGGGCACATCCGCAAGGCCGGCGGGTCTGATCAACATGGCAGCCAATATTACAATTGCGTGCATGGCTAAAAAGAAGCGACGACCCACTCCCGTTCCGGCACCGGGCCTCAGTGGCCTTATTGATGCGCACACGCATCTTTTCTCGCACAAGGACACCGATGAAGTGCTGGTGAATCGCGCACGCACCGCCGGTATCAGCCGCATGGTGACGGTTGGTGATGACCGCCGCGAATCGGCAGCGGCTCTGGCGACTGCACATGCCTTCCCGGATGTTTATGCTGCCTGTGCCATCCACCCAGTGCGCGCTAATGAGTTGGATGCGCCGACCAAGGCAGCGCTGGAAGAGATGGTGGCGGATCCGCGCTGCGTCGCGGTGGGGGAGACAGGACTGGATGCGTACTGGGTGCAGCATGAGCCAGAGACCACCGCGACCATGGCCCAGCAAGAGGAATCCCTGCGGTGGCATATTGACCTTGCAGTGCGCCATGGCAAGACGCTGATGATCCACAACCGCGAAGCGGATGCGGACTTGCTGCGCATCCTTGCCGACGCCCCCGCTCCCCACACCGTCATGCTGCACTGCTTCTCCTCGCCGCTGAAGGTAGCAGAGGAGGCCTTGGAGCGCGGCTACGTGTTGTCCTTTGCCGGCAACGTAACCTTTAAGCGCAACGCCGAGCTGCGGCGGGCGGCTGCCAAGGCGCCGGCCGGCCAGCTGCTGGTGGAAACTGATGCACCGTATATGACGCCAGAACCCTTCCGCGGCCAACGCAATGAACCGGCTCTTATCGGGCACACATATGAATGCATCGCCCGTGTACGCCACCAGACGGTGCAGGCGCTAGCGGCGGAGGTTAACGAAACCTTTGACCGCGTCTACGGCCTGGGCTAACTCCTGGGTGATGGTTTTCACAATTTCAAAACCCGCTGGCCAGGGGTGGCGTGGGTGTTTGGTGTGGCGGTTGTGTGCTCAGTGAGGCATGTGGCGGATTGGTTCTCGACTTTATGTTGCTGTTATCGTATTGTTATTAATCGTTCGTTTAGGTTTTAGGGATCCGCAGCGCCGCCCACGGTGCGGCAGCAGCAGATCTGAGCAATGCAATTGCCTGCGCGGAAATTCTTGCTGGCCTAAACTCTAATAATTGTTGAAACCTGCACTATCGGAGATTCATTCAGCATGTCACCTCATCAAATCAAGCGCATCAATAACTCCCGCTCGCTGCCACTGCGTCTGGCAACGGGTGGCGTCTTGGGTACCTTGGCCGTGGGCGGCGTCGTTGCCGTTGCGGCACAAAAGGATGTCACCGTCGACGTTAACGGCGACAAGGTGGAACTGGCTACCTTTGCCAAAGACGTTGACGGCGCGCTGGAGGCAGCTGGCGTTCAGGTGAGCGAGGAAGACATCGTCTACCCGGCACCGTCCGAGTCTGTGGGCGATGGCGATGAGATCTCCGTTCGCACCGCCAAGCCGGTGGCCGTGACCATCGACGGCGTGCAGCAGCAGTTGTCCACCACCGACCTCACCGTTTCTGACCTATTGGGTAACTTGAGCGGCGTGGCCAAGGGCGCTTCCGTCAAGTCCGGTGACGCTGACGTGGACCAGGATGCCCAGCTGGAAGAGGGCATGGACCTAGAGGTCGTTTCCCCGAAGATCGTCAAGATTAATGATGGTGGCAAGGTAACTTATACCAAGATTGCTGCTAAGACCGTCGAGGACGTTCTTAAGGCGCGCAATATCGACGTTGATGACGATGATCGTGTCTTCCCGTCCAAGGACACCAAGGTTACCGATGGCATGTCCATCAAGGTGGATCAGGTTTCCACTACGACCTATGACTCTGAGGAAGAGTTCGAAGCCGAGCCTAACTTTGTTGATGACCCGGAGCTGGAAGAGGGCACCGAAGAGGTCCGCGAGGAAGGCGTTAAGGGCAAGCGCGTTATCACTCGCAAGCTGGTGATGAAGGACGGCGCCAAGGAATCTAATGACGTCATCAAAGAAAAGGTGACCGTAGAGCCTAAGGCTGCCACCATCGCCCGCGGCACCAAGAAGGCCGAAGAAGAAAAGCCAGAGGAGGGCGGTAACTCTGGTGCTGCTGCTCCGGCTGTCGCCGATGGCTCCGTCTGGGATTCCATCGCACAGTGCGAGGCTACCGGTAACTGGGCTATCAATACCGGCAATGGCTTCTCCGGTGGCCTGCAGTTCACTCCATCCACTTGGGCCGCATTCGGTGGCACCGAGTACGCACCGGAGGCATGGCAGGCTTCCCGCGAGCAACAGATTGCCGTGGCACAGAAGGTGCAGGCGGCGCAGGGTTGGGGCGCTTGGCCGGCATGTACTTCCAAGCTGGGCCTGCGCTAGACTGAAGCGCTTTATCGCCGCACACCTAAGTGGTGTGCGGCTTTTTCATCTCTTCTACTAAGTTAGAAGGCATGACTGATTCCACCGGCGCCGCGCTTTTGGGCCCCGTAGAGATCCGCGCCCTCGCGGAGAAGCTCAACATTGTGCCCACGAAGAAGCTAGGGCAGAACTTTCTGCATGATCCGAATACCATTCGGCGCATCGTCGCTGCGGCCGAGTTGGATCCCGCAGACCGCGTCCTCGAGGTGGGGCCGGGCTTGGGCTCGCTAACCCTCGGCCTGGTAGAGGCTGTGGAAAAAGTTACCGCGGTAGAAATCGACTCGCGCCTGGCTGCACAGCTGCCCGATACCGTGGCTGAGCGCGCCCCGGAATATGCCCAGCGTCTTCAGGTGGTGGAAAAGGACGCACTGCGGGTAACAGAAGCTGACGTCACTGAGCCGACCGCTCTGGTAGCCAACTTGCCGTATAACGTGGCCGTCCCGGTGCTGCTGCACCTATTGGAGACTTTTCCTTCCATTTGTCGCGTGCTGGTTATGGTCCAGCTAGAGGTGGCGGACCGCCTAGCTGCGCAGCCGGGCAGCAAGGTGTACGGCGTGCCTTCGGTCAAAGCGGGATTTTATGGCAAGGTCTCCAAGGCGGGCACTATTGGTAAGAACGTCTTTTGGCCTGCGCCCAATATTGAGTCTGGGTTGGTGCGTATTGACGTCTTCGACTCTGCTCCGTGGCCCGTCACTGACGAGTCGCGTGCTAAGGTCTGGCCGGTTATCGACGCCGCCTTTGCCCAACGCCGCAAGACCCTGCGTGCGGCATTGTCGGGTCACTTTGGTTCGGGAGCAGCCGCCGAGGAAGCATTGCGAGCTGCGGACATCGATCCGAAGCAACGCGGCGAAAAGCTCGCCGTGGAGGACTTCGTACGATTGGCAGGAATCTAATGACCGCCCCCATCGATAACGAACCATTCGTCTACACGGCGCGGGCTCACTCCAAGGTCAATATTCACCTGGGAGTGGAGGAACCGCGAGAGGATGGGTTTCATGAGCTTGCCAGTGTTTTTCAGTCCTTAGAGCTACATGACACAGTAACGCTGACTGACTTGGGGAACCCCGAGGTAGATAAGCCACGCATTCAGGGCCTGAAGGTTACAGGCCCTCACGCGCAGGGCGTGCCAGAAGACTATACGAACCTAGCGTGGACCGCGGTAAACCGTATCATGCAGTACCTGTACAGCACCCATGGGCCGAAGGCGCTGCCGGAGGTAGCGCTGGAAATCCACAAAGCCATTCCTACCGCCGGTGGCATGGCAGGTGGTTCGGCGGATGCGGCGGCCGCGCTGCGATTGGCCGAGCGCTGCTATGGCGGCTATTACGGCATCGATTCGGTGGGGGAGCCAATCCTAGACGCGCTGGGCGCGGCATTGGGCTCGGATGTTCCCTTCACCTTGCTGGGAGGCACCGCGCTCGGCACGGGGCGCGGCGAGCAGCTGACCCCGATGATGACGCGCGGTACCTACGATTGGGCGCTCATCGCCTCGGACCGTGGGCTTTCTACCCCGCAGGTCTTTCATAAGCTCGATGAGATGCGGGAAAAGGGCCGCGGCGGTGAGCCACACCTGGACACCGCAGCGGTATCGCAGGCGCTCATCTCGGGCGATCCGCACCGAGTGGCGCAGCACTTGCATAACGATTTGCAGCCGGCAGCGCTGTCGTTGCGCCCAGACCTGCGCAAGACCTTGGAGGCCGGTGTGGCCGCCGGAGCCCTAGCAGGGATTGTCTCCGGCAGTGGTCCGACCTGTGCCTTCCTTTGCGCTGGGGCAGAAGAAGCTCAGGAAGTAGTGTCCCAAGTGACGGTGGAGATTCCCGGAACCAAGGGAGTGGCTACCCAGGGGCCAGCTAGCGGCGCCGTGGTGCTGTAGCTAGAGCACCGTCATTTCGGTGGGCTCGATGTCGAGGTCGAAGCGGTTGACTTCCTTTTCCTGCAGGAGGTCAATGACTACGAGCTGCTTCTTCTGGGCGTCAGTGATAAAGGCATAGCCATCGGCAGCCTGAAGGATAGGTCCTGGTTGCTGCCATTCCTTGTTTTCCTTCCACCGGGAGATGGCATCAATCTGCTTGGTGATTTCACCGGAATCTGGGTCGATGACGTTGAGTTTGCCGTCGGTGGTCAGCACAAGTGCCTCGCCCAGCGGGCCGCGGGCTAGGGAGCGGAACCAATAAGAAGCATCGAGGTCTACCTTCTTGGCCGAAAAATCCTTGGTATCTACCAAGGTTACGGAGGTAGGGCGTTCGAGCTCTGCGTCTTTGTCGGTCTTATTATCGGCCAGGATGACATCGGATTCCTCCGAACCGGCGGCATTGCCAGAGCGCTGGTAGCCGCCTGCACCGGCATAAGCAGAGGCGTCTACCTTGTGGAACTCCTTGCCATCAAAGACCACCGGGCCGTCTTCGCAGCCAAAGAAAATATTGCCGTTTCCAGCGGCAGCCTCGCCGTGGACACCAGGGCATTTGGTGGTCTCAGTAAGAACTTTGCCCTCCTTATCCAGATGCTGGATGGTGTGGCGCTCGTCCTCGGTGCCCTTAGTGATGACCACCGAGCCATCCTTCAGCGGTACGGCCACGCCGTGGTGTGCGGCCCCGGTGCCAACGGTATTGACTGGCTGGGCGTCCTTTTTGCCAATGTCTTCGGTCTTATAAATCTTTGCCACGCCATCACCATCGGAAAATAGTGCGGTAAAGCCATCGTGGTGGACCACGTGGCCGGCATGCGGTGCCTTATTGGGGGCGTCGCCAAGCGCGGGCTCAGCGGTGTAGTAGTGGTTGTGATCGCCATGGCCCTTGGTGATGCGCCCAGTGTCGTAGGTGAGGAAGCTATCGCCCTTAGTGACCATGACGTGGCGATTATCGCCGGCATCGCTGAGACGAAGGAAGGCATTCATCTTGTCCTCGCCGATTACTTTGCCCGTTTTGGCGTCATAGGCGGTTAGACCATCCGCATGGGAGATAACGATGCGGGTGGGCAGCTGGGCTACCTCGGTTTCTCCCTCTTCGGCTTCAAAGCCTTCGTGTGAGTGTCCGGCGTGGTCATGGCCGTGCTCGTGGTCATGGTCATGGTCGTGTTCATGGGCATGCTCGGCTTCGCTATGTGCGTGGTCGTGGGAGTGCAGTGAGTCCTTTTCTTCCTCGGTGGGGGCAGAGCAGGAAGCGATGGCTATCGCCGCAGTGGAAAGCACGGCGCAGAGAGAAAGTGTGTAGCGTTTCATACATTGGCAGAGTATTGGACTTGAAAATCAATAGCAATAGGTTGCAGAAATGCGGGGGTACAGGCAGGGAGGTATTAAGATGGACACTCGTTATGGCAAACCTGATTAACCTCGAGCAAGTCAGCAAAACTTATGGATTAAAAACCCTTTTAGACGGGGTGTCCCTAGGTGTGCAAAGCGGCGATCGCATCGGCATCGTCGGCGTTAATGGCGGTGGCAAAACCACCTTGCTGGAGGTACTTACCGGCATCGAACCACCCGATGCCGGCCGCGTATCCCATACCTCTGATCTACGCATGGCCGTGGTCACCCAGCGCTTCGATCTACCCGATGAACTGACCATCGCCCAAGTCATTATCGAACCCCTCGAACTGGAAACCTATGAGTGGGCATCCAATGCCAAGGTGCGCGATGTCTTGGGCGGCCTGGGCATTGTGGATTTGGGATTGGATACCCCAGTTGGCTCACTCTCCGGTGGCGAGCGCCGCCGCGTGAACCTAGCCGCCGCGCTGGTACAGGACTTGGATCTCGTGGTGCTCGATGAGCCCACCAACCACCTTGACGTGGAGGGAGTGCAGTGGCTCGCAGATCACCTCCTTAAGCGCAACTTGGCCGTAGTCGTGGTCACCCACGATCGCTGGTTCCTCGACACCGTAGCCACGTGGACCTGGGAAGTCCACGATGGCGTGGTTGATACCTACGAGGGCGGCTACAACGATTGGACCTTCGCCCGCGCCGAGCGCGCCCGCCAGGCCGATGCCATGGAACAGCGACGCAAGAACCTCGCCCGCAAAGAGCTGGCATGGTTGCGTCGTGGCGCGCCTGCCCGCACGTCCAAGCCGCGCTACCGGATTGAAGCTGCCGAGGCGCTCATCGCAGACGTGCCGGAGCCGCGCAATAAGGTCGAGCTCATGGCCTTTTCTAAGCAGCGCCAAGGTCGCGTGGTCATCGAGCTTGAGGATGCCACCGTGAAGTCCCCAGACGGTCGCACCTTGGCGGATCACCTTACCTGGCGCCTAGCCCCCGGCGAGCGCATTGGTTTGGTAGGCGTCAATGGCTCCGGTAAGACCACGCTGCTGCGCACCCTGGCCGGCGAATACGAGCTGGCGGCCGGCAAGCGCATCGAGGGCCAAACCGTGCGCCTTGGCTGGTTGCGCCAAGAGCTCGATGACTTGGATCCGCAGCGTCGGCTTATCGACGCCGTCGAGGACGTTGCCACCTATGTCCAGCTCGGCAAAAAGGAACTTTCTGCCTCCCAACTTGCTGAGCGCCTAGGGTTTTCCGCCAAGCGCCAGCGCACCCCGGTGGAGGATCTCTCCGGCGGCGAGCGCCGCCGCTTGCAGCTCACCCGCGTACTGATGGCCGAGCCCAATGTGCTGTTGCTCGATGAGCCCACCAACGACCTCGACATCGATACCCTACAGGAACTGGAGTCTCTCCTTGACTCTTGGCCGGGCACGATGGTGGTTATCTCGCACGATCGCTACCTCATTGAGCGCATCGCGGACAATACCTATGCGCTCTTTGGTGATGGCAAACTCACCAACCTTCCCGGCGGCATCGATGAGTACCTGCGCAAGCGCGCCGCACTTGAGGCGCAACACAACTCCGGCGTGCTCAACTTGGGCGAAAGGAAGCCAGACAGCTCTGCTCCTAAGCCGGAAAAGAAGCTCTCTTCCCAGCAAGAACGTGAAATCACCAAGAAAATGAACGCGCTGGAGCGCAAGATGCACAAGCTCGAGAAGGCGGCCGCGCAGATTAATGAGAAGATGGCGACTGCCGCGGAAAAGGTCGACACTCAAGCCTTGACCGAGCTAGACGGAGAACTAAAGGACAACCGTAGCGCCTACGAGGAACTGGAGATGGAATGGCTAGAGTTGGGGGAGAAGCTCGAAGGGTAGAAGCCCGCATCGCCGATATCGTCGGCCACCTTGACCTGTGGGGCATTATCGGCGCTGCGGCGCTTTTTACCCTAGGCCTTACCCCATCCCTCCTGCCGCGTGACTGGCTCTACCAAGGGCTGGTCTCCGGCATTGCCGCAGGACTTGGTTATACGCTGGGTGTTGCCCTCAAACACGTGTGGTACCGCCTCGTAGTGCGTTATGCGGCACCACGGTATTCCTGGCTCGATGCCACCACGTGGCCGCCCCGGCGCTACCGCCTTGCTTCTCGCATCGCCACCGGAGTTTTTGTGCTGTGGATGGTGGGCTTTGCGGTCTTCGCCGTGCGCTGGCAGCGTCAACTTGCAGATGCCCTAGCCGCCCCAGCGCCGACCATTGCCAGCTATCTTCTTGTGGTTCCGCTCGCTCTTGCAGTATTCACTGCTTTCCTTTTTATTCTGCGCGTGCTGCGCTTTTGCGTGCGTTGGCTCTCCAGCCACTTTCCCCACCGCTTTCGCGCCGCCTACCGCGTCGTGGGTGCGGTGCTCATCGTTGCCCTAGTGGGCACGTATACCGTGGAAAACCTCATCCCTGGCGCCATCGTTGGCGTGGGCGAGAGGATCTTTACCGCTCAAAACGCCGACCCCGATCCCGCCATGAAGCGGCCTATGTCCGCAGAGCGCAGTGGTTCCCCGCAGTCCCGTGTGGACTGGAACGGCGTGGGCCTGCAGGGCTCGCGTTTCCTTTCTTCCGGTGCGCACCGCGCGGAATTGGAGAAGGTAAGCGGAAAGCCTGCCAAGGAACCCATCCGCGCCTATGCCGGATTGGGCAATCGTGACTCGAATGAGGAGCGAGCGCAGCTGCTCATCGACGAACTCGAGCGCACCCACGCCCAAGACCGCAAAGCCCTGCTTCTCATTATGACCACCGGTACGGGCTGGGTGTCTTCCTATTCTGCTCAAGCCTTCGAACTACTCTACGGTGGCGATACCGCCATTGCGGCTGCCCAATACTCCGCTATGCCTTCCGCCCTGCACTTCCTATCGGGCGGTGGCCAGGTAGAGCGCGCCGGGGAAGAGTTCATCAACCCCATCGTGGACTGGTGGAACGGTCTGCCAGAACGCAAGCGCCCGAAGCTCTACTTATACGGCGAATCCTTGGGTACTACGGGCATCGAAGCAGCGTTTTCTGGAGTGCGTGATATTGCCAATTCTGTGGACGGAATCCTCCTTACCGGCCCGCCGCACTTCAATCGCCTGCGCACGCAATTTGTGGAAAGGCGTGATCCCGGATCCTCCGAAATTTCCCCCGAATACGCCGGGGGCCTCGTGGTGCGTTTTGCTAACGATGACGCGCAGGTACGCCAGTGGGGACCGGTGCCGGAAGAAGAGTGGGGACGCACCCGCATGCTCTATATCCAACATCCCTCGGACCCAGTGGCCTGGTGGTCTCCACAGATGGCTTTCAAAGAGCCGGATTGGATGCGCGAACGGACGCCGTATTCTGCCGAGCGCGTGATGCGATGGATGCCCATCATCTCCTCTCTCCAAGTGGCGGCCGATCTGCCCGGTGCAAAAGACGTTTCCGATGGGCACGGTCACAACTATGGAGCATCGGTACTTGATGGCTTTGCCGCCATCGCAGGTCCAGACGTGGCAGGAGCCATCGACCCCGATGAGCTACAGCACGAATTCGCCGCGCTCGACGTCGGCGTTTACTAGGTGTTTAGCCAAACAGGGCCGCGATCGCCAACATCGCCGGCAGCGAGAGGAAGGTCGTGAGAAAAACCGTATCCCGGGCTACGGTTTCTCCTACCTCATAGGTGGCGGCATAGTTGTACACGTTCTGTGCCGTGGGCAAGGCAGCCAGAATTAACGCAGCATACAACTCCGCGCCGTCAAGACCTAGCGCTGCACCAACGGCCAGCGCGATAGCGGGCATTCCCACCAACTTCAATACCGTCGCGGTAATGGTGGGCAGGCGGTCTTCCTCCAGCAGCGCGTCGCCCTTTAAAGAGGCACCAAAGCTCATGAGAATCATGGGGATAGAGGCGCCGCCCAGAATCTCCAGTGGCTTCATTATTACTTCCGGTACCTGCCACCTTGCCGCGGAGACTATGAATCCCGCCACCGCTGCCAACACTACGGGCGCGGTAACCCCTGAGACTACGGAGCGCCATATAGATTGCAGGCTTGTACCCTGCGCATTGAGCCCCGCGATGATAAACGGAGAAAGCACCGCCATTTGCAGAACTAAGGCCGGGATAGCATACGTGGCATCACCAATGACATAGGTAGCGATGGGCAGACCGATATTGACTGAGTTGTAATAGCTTGCCGCTGCGGCACCGGCCATGGTTTCGGCACCGCTGCGGGAAAAGAATAGCTGGCTACACAGCCAATACAACGCAATGGTGGCGATGGATGCAGCAGCTATAACAGCCACCACTGGGGACACGAAGGCAGAGGTATCGGATTTAGCCACGCTGGAGAAAATGAGTGCCGGCGTGGCCGCCCAAAAGGCCGTTCGATTGAATTGCAATCGTGCCTCGCCTTTGCCAATAACGCCCCTGTGCGCCAGCACAAATCCCACACCGATGACTACGAAAATGATTGCAAAACCGGTCAATACGTCCAGCAACAGTCAACAACCTTTCGCAGTACTAAAGAAAAATTCGCTGTGGGCAATTGTCCCATTATCTCTGTCGGTCATAAGACACGGGGGACCATAACAAAGTTGTATCGAAATGCCTGAGCACCACGGAAACGCCTTCCACACTGCTTGTGCTTTATGGCACGGTGGAGGGCATGAAGCTTTCTCACCGCGCAATCGTAGCCACCGTATCCACCGCTCTTGTCGTCACCGGTACTTCCACCGTGGCCTCTGCTCAGCCGGCCTTGCCGCCACAGATCCAGCAGGCTTCTTCGCAGGCTCAGCAGCTTTCTTCTGATCCTTTCGCCGCTTTAGAAGATTTCCGCCTCACCCTGCCGCCGCAGGCCTATGAGCTGGCTGAGAAGTACAATATCCCGCTGCCAGAATTCCTCGCCAAACCGGTGGGCCAGGCGCCCAAGGTTGCCGGCCAGCTAGGCGCCGCCACCACCGCCCACCTCGAAAAGGCTGGGCACCATAAAGATGCGCGTGCAGCGGCTATCGCCCAGGAATGGGCCAATCAAGGTGCTGCCGGCAAGCTTGAGTACAAGGGCGGCATTGCTCACGGTTTGAATCACAAGGACGAGGGCCAGGGCACAGTTCGTCGCCTTAGCGAACAGCAGGCGCAAGATCGCCTGAACTGGTTCAACCGCGATGTCCCGGTCAACGCTGCTCCCCAGCACGGCTTTGGCGTGGCAACCGCCTACGACGGGACCTACATCTATGTTGCGGAGTTCTTCCTCAACTAAACTTTTCCCCAAGCCTCGATTCCGCCGCGTTCTTAGCATTCATCTGCAACGATGACGAAGCCGCACGGCGCCGGTAGAATCGGGGCATGATTTTGATCAACGTACAGTTCCACGTCAAGCCCGAATACGCAGAGACCTTCCTCGATGAAATCAACTGGTACACCGAGGCCTGCAATGCAGAGCCGGGCTGCATCGACTTCAAGTGGTTCCGCGATCCAGAAGATCGTCAGCGTTTCTTGCTTCTGGAGTCCTACGCCGACGGCAAGGATGTCGAGCACGTCCAGAGCGAGCACTTCCAGCGCTCGACCGAGGAGTTCCCGAAGTACCTCGTGGAAACCCCAGACATCATTAACGTCCATATTGACGGCCGCACCGGCTGGGACAAGATGGGCGAATTTTCCGTCGACTAATCCTAAAGAGAAAAGGCTCGTCCTCTACCACGTGGTAGAAGACGAGCCTTTTCTCTTTAGCTCACTACCCTTCGCGCTCACTGTGGTCGTTGCTATCCGTGGAGCACGAGCCCTCCGTGAGCGCGAAGGGCGGGGGAGGGGCTAGGCGCTTGCCGACGCCGTTACCTCCCCATATTGCCTTTGCCTTACTGCGGCACGCACTGCGAGGACACGGTCTTGTCGTATTTCGAGTACTGCTGCAGAGCATCGTAGAATGCGTCCGAGTACTCGCCGGTGCGCTCTGGCATTGGGTGAACACCATCGGAATAGAGGATTGCGGGGTCGCTCTGAGCGTGTCCGCACCAGTCAGCGACGTATACATTGTCGTATTCTTTGGCTGCGTCGAGGACATCCTGCTGGGACTGGGACATCCATTCACGGTCACCATAGGGTACAGCCATGACAACGGTGCGGTCTTTGCCGATGATATCGAGAGCTTCCTTGATCTGATCCGGGAAGGCAGGGCCATTGGTACCGAACCCGAGGAAGACGGTATCGCGCAGCTTTCCGGAATCCTTGAGCTGCTGCAGAATCTGAATGCCTGCAGTGTAGTGGCGGGATACGTCTGCGTCGACGTAAATCTGCGGGAAGCGTTGTTTGAGGGCGCCGCTAGAAGCCAGCATCACTGAGTCACCGATGGCGGTAATGTCCTTGCCCTGCGGCATGGGGCGGGTCTTCGTATTCTTCGAGTCATCCTTGTCGGCGTCGCCCGCGACAGGCGGCTGCGGGGCAGCATCATTAGGTTGAGCCGGAGCATTGTTGCTGCTCTGGTTCTGCTGCTGAAGCTGCTCTAATTGCTGCTCCAACTCGGTCTTATCGCTGGAGTTAATTACGCCGTAGACTACCCCGGCCACCGAGGCGATGACGAGGAACGGGACTACCGGCCACATGGTTTTGCCAAATCCGTCGCGCAATTCGCTAAAACCTGGGCGGGACGACCAGTAGGTGTTCCATGTCTTCTTATAGCCGCCGCGGCGGAAAGGATTCTCAATGAACTGGTAGGAAATCTCGGACAGTAGCAGCGAAATAGGTACGACCACCAGGCCCAGAATCCACGATTTATCGGAATTCTGGTTGCCCTCGAAAAGCGCCTTGAGCATCATGATGACCGGCCAATGCCAGAGATATAGCGAAAAGGACCGCTGACCAAACCAGCGCATGACCTTGGTCCTAAATAGCGGGGTCATAGGACCGTATTCGCGGACCACGCCCCACACCATAAGGACACCGAGCACGCTGGTGAGGAAGAGCCCACCGCGGTAGGTGAACTCCGCGTCATCCGGCATGAGGAATAGCTGCGCACCGTAGCCGATGAGAGCCAAAGTGCCGATGACTCCAGCGATGCGGGATTCAGCCTTGCCCGCCGCGGCCCAAGAATCGGCCTGTGGATTCGATTGGGTAGAAGTCATCAGGAGAGACAGCACGGCGCCAGTGAGCAGGCCAAAAGCGTGGGTGTCTGTGCCGTAGTAGACACGCGTCGGGTCCTCACCGGGCACGAAGATAAGCGCCATGGCCACGGCGGATCCGAGGGCTAAAAGCGTGGACACGAGGATAGGAAGTCGGCGCGGCTTATGGCGAGAAATGAGGAAAATGCCCGTGATAAGGAGCGGCCAAATTACATAGAACTGCTCTTCCACGGCCAGCGACCAATAGTGGGCAAAGACCTGAATCTCATTGTCCGCGAAGTAGGACTGGGAGGTCGCAATCTGTGTCCAGTTATTGACAAAGAACAAAGTGCCCAAGAACTGTTGGCGCAAGCCCACCGCTAAGTCCCCGCCGATCCATGCCACCAGTGCGGTGCACATGACGAGAACTGATACTGCGGCTGGGAGGATACGCCGGAATCGTCGCACCCAGAAGTCCTTCAAGCTAATCCTGCCGGAGGTACGGAATTCACGCACCAGCAACGAGGTGATGAGGAATCCGGAAAGGACGAAAAAGAGGTCAACGCCCAAGTAACCTCCGGGAAGGAGGGCAGGGAAGAAGTGATAGAGCACCACGGCAATGACCGCGAGGCCGCGCAGTCCGTCAAGCCCCTTGACCTGGCGGAGGCGGGCATGGCGCTTCTTCTTGACTACCTTGCTCTCCGGCGGTGTCGCCAGCGCCTCAGGGTCCTTGGTCTGTTTTTGAAGCGGATATTTGGACTTGCCTTCTGACTGCCCAGCCGGAGCCTTCTGAGGTGCAGGTTTATTCGCAGCCGCTGGTGCCTGCGTCGCCACAGCTTGGGCCTTTTTCTTATCGGACGCTGGTTGCTGTGACTGGGGCGACTGCGCGTTTTCGCGCTTCTTCTCTGCGGCGGTAGCGGCTACCGCACCCGACCCCGCGATGGCACCCTCAGCCGCGGACTTGCCTGCCTTGGCAGATGCTCCCTTAGAAGCAGCTTGGGGCTTTACCTGCTTCGGCTGAGGCTGTTCAGGCTGTTGCTTATCCTTTGACTTCTGGGCAGCGCGTGCTGGATTTTGCTGAGCCGGGGTGGGAGTGCCTACCTGTTGTGACTTTCGGGCCAATCCGCGGCTGATATCGTTTGGCTTTACCTGTGGACGCAGCTTTGTAGCCTTCTTGGCCTTGCCCTGTGGCATAGACTCCTTGGGCCGTGGCTGCTGTCCCTGCGGCTGCTGCTTGTGGAGGTTGGTTTGTGAAGGGCTGCCTTGCTGAGGCTTTGCTGGCGCTGCCTTCTCCTCCTTGGCGGCGGATTTATTCTGAGCCGGCTTAGTTTGCTTTTGGGGAGCGTTCGCTGCGCCCTTTGGGGTGTTTTCCTGTGGCTTTGGGGCAGTGGTGCCCTTCTTCGGCGCTGGGGCGTTCGATGATGCTGCTGGGGCAGACTTCTGCTGTGGTGCCGTAGGCGTGCGCGATGAACTTTTGCCTTGAGATGGCTGGGAACGATTAGAAGGCTGAGCCTTCTTCTTAGGTGATGATGGCTGTGGCTTGGACTGTTCCTTTGTCGGGTGTGTCTGTACGCGTTTCTGTGGGCCTGGCTTGTGCGTTTGCTGTTTACTTGGGGACGGTTTGGTGGTGGCAGGCTTGGGCTGTTGCGGATGGGATTTTTGTTGTGCGGCCGGTTTAGAAACCGTCTTTGCTTCAGTTGCGGACGAGCGCGGTGCCGCCGCTTTCTGGGAAGCCTTTTTTGCGCTAGGCGGAGTGGATGGCTTGGGAGGCTGCGCTGGCTTTTGCGTGGCAGGCCGAGCCTGCTGTGAGGGCCTTCCGGTCTCTTGCCGAGAAGGCTTTGCGGCAGGTTTAGGGGAAGCACCACGGGCAGAGTCGTCTTTTGAGGCGGCCTGGGTAGGCGGGGTACTAAAATTCGCACCGCGGCGTGGACGCTGAACCGGCTCATGTGCGTTGCGCTGTGGCTTCTTTTCCGGCGCGCGCGATTCTGCCTGCTTCTTTGTAGCTGCTTTAGGAGAAACCCCTGGCGCGTCTTGCTTGGCGCCGGCAGGCTTAGGCGCAGACTTTTGAGTGGCAGGCTTGGCCTTTGGCTCCTTGGCTGCAGGTGTCTGCGCGGACCGCTTAACCTGTTGCGGTTGAGCGGAATTGGTCTGAGAAGCGTGCGGTTTCGCGGTGCTGGGGCGGGGGGTGCCCTCAGCCGCGGGTTTGGCCTCGGGGGCCTTTGTAGGCTTCTCCTTGGCTTGGTCCTTGGACTTGCCTTGCGGCGTCGTGGGCTTTGCACCGGTGGTGGACTCGGTGTTGTCTGATTTTTGGGGCGCGGAGGCCTTGTTCTCAGAAGGGCGAGATGTACTGGTGGAGCCAGCTTTGGGCTTTACTGCCTGATAGACCGATGGGCGTGGTTCATCTGAACGCCCAGGTTTCTTCTTGCCCAGCAGTGAGCGCAAAATCTGCTTCACAAAAACTCCCAAAGCACTACGTATATTTTCTAAACGGACTATTTTAGCCTGCGTACGAGGTTTTCTCCCATGAGGGTGAAGTAAAGAAGCGGCACGCGGGCCGGAGACGAAAATTCGATTCTAGGACTCTTCGCTGTCAAAAAGCTGACGCAGGACTGTCATGACACCAAATTCGGTATTGGGTGGGGCTATGAGATCGGCGATTTCTTTCAATTTTGGGTGCGCATTTTCCATTGCGATAGCAGTGCCGGCCTCGCGGAGGAGCTCGTAGTCATTCAGGAAATCGCCGAAGGCGGCGGTGCGAGACATGGGAACCGCGAGGAGCTCGGCCATGGTGTGTAGCGCTTCGCCTTTATTGACGCCCGCGGCCATGACGTCGAGCCAGACGGCGCCGGAAATGGCGATATTGTGCTCCGGAACGGCCGCGAGGAGAGGCTGGTGGAGGTGCTTTTCGCTGCCGTCGGCGCAGTAAGCCGCGATTTTGATGATGTCCGCGTCGAGAAGGGCACCGAGGTCATCTACCCATTCCACTGACCTGTAGTACTTGGAAATTTCTGCGCGGGCCTGCTCATCGGCGCCCTTGTGGACAAAAGCGGTATCTGGGGTACACAGCACGACGGTATGCGCGGCGTCGACAGTGCGGAGAGCGGCAACGGCAGCGCGGACTGCCGCGGTGGGCAGGGTAGTAGCGCTAATGACCCGATTATCGTGCACGACGACGGAGCCATTTTCTGCAATGAAGGTATCTTCATGCGGAAACATTTCTTGCAGGGTGGCAAGCTGGCGGCCCGAGGCAGGGACAAGGGTGACGCCGAGCTGGCGGGCGCGGGTGCTGATCGCGGAAAAATCTGGTGGAAGTTGGCCGTTGCCGTCCAGTAGGGTGCCGTCCATATCCAGGGCGATGAGCTGTGGGAGCAAAATCCGAACCTATCTGTGAATCAATCAATGGTGGCTAAGGGGGTGAGCTGTGTGTCACACTAGGGGGTATGACCAACGCTTCACCCATCGTGTCCTCAATCCGTAACCATACCGGAGTGATTGAACTCAACCGTCCCAAGGCTCTCAATTCCCTCACCCCGGAGATGGTAGAACTCATCGCGGCGTCGCTAGCGCAGTGGCGTGAAAACGATGAGGTGGAGCAGGTGCTTTTTCTCTCGGCCAGCCCAAAGGCATATTGCGCCGGTGGTGACGTCCGCTATGCCCGCGAAAGGGTCCTGGAAGGAAAATTAGGCGAAGTCGACACGTTCTTTGCGGATGAATACACCTTAAACGGCGATATCGCGGAGTATCCCAAGCCAGTTATCGCGCTCATCGATGGCATCGCTATGGGAGGTGGCCTGGGTATCTCCGCCCATGGATCCCATCGAGTAGTTACGGATAAGACCTTTGCTTCTATGCCAGAGATGAATATCGGCTACGTCACCGACGTAGGCATGGCCTATGCCGCCCAGCGCGCGGTGGGAACGCGCGGAAAGGCCTCGCCCGAGCTAGCGAAGTTCTGGGGTATTACCGGGTATCGCATGTACGCCGCAGACCTCCTGTGGAGTGGGTTGGCCACTCACTACGTGGCAGACGCAGAGGCTTTTGCTCACGCGGTAATTGAGCAGGGCATGGCCGCAGCGCTAACCCAGCACGCCACCGAACCCGCGGGTGAGCCCGCTTTGATTGAGCTTATTGATTCCATCGAAGACGCCTTCTCCCACGAGACCTGGCAGGATATCACCGCGGCCTTGGATAGTCACCCAGAGCTCAAGCAGCTGGTAGGGGAGCTGACTGCGCAGGCCTGCCCCACCTCTATCGTCGCAGCCATGGAGCTATTCCGCGCCGAGCAGGAGTGCAGCAGCGTGCGGGAGGCGCTGGACATGGAAACCAATCTGGGCGCCTTTATGTATCGGCGGGCGGACTTCGCCGAGGGAGTGCGTGCGGTTTTGGTAGACAAAACCAACGATGCAGCGTTTGAGCCAGCTGCGCTTGACGACGTCGACGTGGACGCCATCCGCAGCGCCCTACACGTCCACCCCGCGAAATGACGCGTAGGCGGCGCGGGCACGATCTGCATCGAGCCAATCGGGAGGGCTAACTTCTAACGTTGCCGCTGTGGCGGTGGGCGTAGGCTTGGGCAAGTGCAGCTCCGGCGCATCGAGGAGGACGAGGCCCACGCGGCCGTCGGAAAGCGTAGTGCCAGCCAGCGTCCAGATGCCAAGGATAGGCAAAGCCAGGTGGGGCAGTTGTTGCCTGCGCGCCAGCTGGAGCGGAAGGTGTGGGCGAACCAACTCGGGGACGACCTCGTTCATGCCAAAGCGTGCCAAACTGCCTGCCCACCGGGCGGCCGCAGAGTCCTTAAGCGAAGGATCGGCCCAAGCCCAGGTGAATTCCTCAGCGGATATGGTGGCTATAAGCACCGCCTTCGCCGCAAACTGCCCACCGCGATAGGACACGGTAGCGGTGGCCTTGTCTACATCGAGGTCAATTGTGGCGGCGGGGAAACGGCCCTGGAAATAGAGTTGGTTCTCCACACCGAGATAAAAGGCATCCTCGAGGATGCTGGTGGCGCTAAAACCCGGGGTGATGCTGGAAATCTTGTGCACGCCGTGGTCGGCTGGTTCGAAACACACCGTGGTGCCATCGGAAAAATGCACGTACGGCTCTTCCTCGGTGGAGTCCATGTCCAAGTAACGAGCAAGGGTGAGGGTAGGGGCCTTTTCATCCTCGTCCGCTCTGCTGTGCCGCAGGCCGTGCAGCAGGGCCTGGCGAAACTCCAGGCGAGGGTGAAAATCTACCGCAACGATAGCCACGTGCTCACCCTGCTGGGCCCGAAGTATCGGCATATTGCCCACGATGAGGGAAGCTAAAGCAATCATGCTTTCAGGGTCTCTCGTCATCGAGATACTCTGTGGCAAATCAGCACAATTCTCGGTGGCCGTGGTGGTCCAGTGCCAGGTGTCGGCAGAAATGACGGCTAGCCGCACGCCACGGAAATCAGAAACCTGCTGCGTGGAACTTATCCTCGCCTCCACTAGCTGATCGGTGACAAAATCGCCTTTACCATCCGTGGAGGGGCCGAGGAAATTAAATTCCACGTCGGTCGCCTTCCCAATGCGGTCTTGAAATGCGGCATTAACGCCCGCCTGAATGAAGCGGGCGTTATGCGCGGTGCTCGATATAGGGGCTTTCTTATCCATAACTACTGCCGAGCATACGGATTAAAGCGCCCATTAGGCTAGCTAGTCGATGGCGCGCACGGCGGCAAAGGCCGTGCGTACTATCTCATGCTTGGCGTGAGCACTCAGTGATTCTTCGGCCTGGGAGCGGCGGTGGATTTCTTTCATGCTCACCGCGGCGGCGCCCGCACAGGCCTGGAGGATGACCGCGACCTCAAAGCGCGATTTATCCGGAACGCGTTGGTGGAAAGCTTCCAAAACCTGCTCGGATACGACCTGGAATTGTTGGCGCTCTTCGGTGGTATGGCTCAAGTTTTCTAAAGCCTCGCCGATAGTGAAAAGAGAGGTGATGGAATGCAACTCTTTTCCTTCATTTTCGGTGGCATCGAGCGTTACCTGTTCGAAGAATTCAGAAATGGATGAGTTAGGAAAGACGGTGGGCACTTCCTTAGAAAACTCGGCAAGCACATTGGTGCCAAAGGACAACAGCGCATCAGAAACCGAGGAGAAGTAGTTATGGAAGGTGCGCGGGGAAACCCCGACGGCGGCAGTTATGCCTGAAACCGTGGCAGCTTCAGCGCCACCCTCGAGGACGAGGCGCGCTGCCGCATCGGCCATGGCCTGACGAGTAGCTCGCTTCTTTTCTTCGCGCAGACTAGTCACGGTGTGTTTCGCCTACCTTCTCCCGTTGGGTGCGCAAGAGCTCCTCGCGCTCAGAGTGCAAAGCCTCTCCCTCAATATCCATGTTTGGGGTGATCTTATCCAACCAACGTGGGAACCACCATGCCTTCTTATCCAGCACGAACATGGTGGCCGGGATGATCATCATGCGGACCACGAAGGCGTCGATAAGCACGCCAGCAGCCAGGGCAAAGCCCATGGTCTTAATAAACGGCTCGTCCATCAAAATGAAGGCGGCGAAGACCGAAATCATAATCAGGGCCGCAGCGGTTACCACGCGGGCGCCGTGCTTAAAGCCATTGGAGGTAGCGTTGCCAGCCGTTTTGCCATTGACAAATCCCTCGCGCATGCGGGTGACCAAGAAAACCTGATAGTCCATGGCCAGGCCGAAGGTAAGGCCGATGAGCATGATGGGCAGGAAGGAAAGAAGCGGCTGCGGGTCATCGACGATGCCGAACATACCCTCCTGCCAAATGGCTACGGTGATGCCGAAGGTCGCGGCCATCGACAAAGCGAAGCCGGCTGCGGCGATAAGCGGTACCCAGATGGAGCGGAAGACCAGCATCAAGACGATGAAGGCCAAGCCCAGCACGATGGCTACATAAGGAATGAGCACGTTATTGAGGCGCTCAGAAATGTCATCGAAGATGGGGGTGATGCCGGTGATGCCATAAGAGCCGCCGGTCTTTTCAAACTCACCCTGGTAATCGCGCAGGTGGTTGAGGGTCTCGGTGGTTTCTTCATCGGTGGCGCCAGTGGTTGGCGTGATCATGATCTGTGCAGCATCACCGTTGTCAGTGGTCTGCACGATCTGGGCGTTTTCTACACCCGAAGTGCTATTGAATTCCTGCAGCAGGTTTTGGAACGCCGGCATGCGATCCTGTTCGGACACGTTAGCTACGTCAACGAAGGCGATCATTGGCGCATTGCGGCCTGGGCCAAAGGCATCTGCCGTAATCTCATAGGCCTCGCGCTGCGGGGTACCCGGCTTCGCGGTGCCATCGGTGGGCATGGCCAAGCGCAGCTGGGCGAATGGTACAGCCAGGATGCCCAGCAAGACGACGCCGGCGATAAGATGCAGCCACGGATGGGCGCGCACACGGCGCACCCAACGCAGACCCATGGTGGGCTTTTCGTCCTCTGGGTCCGGCACCTTGGGGCCGGGGACGCGGCCGGCAAAAATCTTGGTGCCCAAAAGTCCCAGCAGGGCAGGGATAAAGGTATTGGCAACGAGCACTGCGATGATGACCGTTGCTGCCGCGGCGATCGCCATGGTGCCCAGGAACGGAATGCCGATGATGGTCAGAGCGGCCAAGGCAATGACCACGGTGGTGCCGGCGAAGACGACGGAACCGCCCGCGGTACCCAGCGCCATGCCCATGGCGTGAGCACGGGTGGCCTTATCCATCTTCTTGAGCTCTGCGGCTAGTTCCTTAGGCGAAAGATCATTGAGGCCAGAGGAGGTAATGAGCTCATTGCGGAAACGGTTAACAATAAATAGTGCGTAATCGATGCCGACCGCCAAGCCGATCATGGAGGCCAAGGTCGGGGTCATATCGGAAATGGTATCCGTGAATACGGTGGAAACCTGCACGCCAAGGATGCCGATGCCCACACCGATGATGGCGGAAATAAGCGGCATGCCGGCGGCGACGAAGGAACCGAAGGTAATCAGCAGCACGATTGCGGCAACGATAAGGCCGATAATTTCGGCGCTGCCACCCATCTCTTGACCAGCGGAGTTAAAAGCATTGCCCTGGTACTTGACCGTGAGCTCGCCCTCGTCGTACTTGTTCAACACATCCGTTACCGCAGTCATATCCTCTTCCGGGATGTCCATGACATTGTCGGAGTTGAAGGTAATAGTGACGGTACCGGTAGTTTTATCCTCGCTGAGAGGGGAGAGCTGTTGCAGGTTCTTCTTCACCTGCTCCTCCGGCATGTGCTGGGCCTTCATTTTTTCGCCCATTTGCTTTTCCATGCCAGCGGCGGCCATAACCGGGCTGACCAGCTTGTCTTGGTCCTTGAGCGCACCGGTGTCCTTGAGGTCACCGAGGAGGTTATCCACCTCGCCGGCCACCTGCTTATCGGTGAGGTCTTTGCCCTCCGGTGCTTGGATAACCACTGTGCCCTCGGGAGCGCTCATGGCATCGGTGTCTTGGCCAAAGCGTTCCATCATCTTGTCTTGGGTGGTGGTCGAATCCATCTCCGGCATGGAGAAGTTGGGGTTCGGCGACTTGGCAAAGCCGGCGGTTAGGCCCACCATGGCCACCAAGACGATAAGCCAAAAGGCCAGGAAGGGCCATACCTTGCGGTATGACCAACTTCCTAGTCGGTAGAGAAATTTAGACATATGCGTGCTTTCTAGTCGAGTGAACGGGCAATGTTATGCGCGCGGATAAGCGCGGATATGCGATCCGCGAGCAAAGATTGCATTTCATAAGAAACATTGCACAGTCTATGCAAAATTACTGAGTGTACGCAAAGGTACGTGTGGTGCATCATAAATTGACGCTCTCGAGAGATAAAACATTCAATCTCTGCAGCGTCGGAGATTTCGGCGTGGAGCGGTAGACTATCCGGCATGCTCCATGCCGTTAGTTTCGCCCTTTTGGATTCCGTTAATGCCTTGCTTATTGGCATCCTTGTGGCCATCGGCATCATCTTGCCCCGCGGTAAGTACCGGCGCATCGCCGCATTGGTGGTGGTAGGAGATTGGGTCGGGGTGCTCGTTGCAGCGGCCGTGGTCATGTTTTTGCTGCTTGGGGTAAAAGATCAAATTGAGGCCATTTTGAGCTCGCCCATTGCCGGCTGGGTGCTGGTCGCAGTTGGCATCGCCGTGGCTATCGGCTCGTGGCGCTCCAAAGGGAAACCCAACGCCTTGGTCAACCGGCTACTAGAGCCGCTCCGCACGCCGTCGCTGATTACGGCACTCATCGGCTTTGTGATGGGTGTGGTGCAATCACTGACCTCGGTGCCTTTTTATTACGGGCTCATGCACTTGGCCACAGAAGATATCTCTCCAGCAGCACAATATGGAGGCCTAGTGTGGTATGCCAGCCTAGCTCTATCCTTGCCTACCATCTGCGGCCTATTTATCGCTGTGGTGCGCGCACATCCCGATTCGGCGGCGGGCAGGCTTTTTGCCGCTGCCCGTGCCAATAGCACCCAAGTGGCGCTCTTTGGTGGTTACCTCGTGGCGATCTTTCTTATCCTCATGGGCGTATTGTCGCTCTAATCAAAGAGGACTTCATCCAGGCTTAATGCCTCATTAGATTGGCGCTGGGCGCACTCCACGTAGCGCGCCGCATGTGGGATGAAAGCTTCCGACTCCTCTGGGCTGAGTTCGCGGCGGACCTTGGCCGGCACGCCGACGGCGAGGCTGCGCGGCGGGATTTCTGTGCCCTCCAGTACCACGGCACCGGCGGCGATAAGCGAGCCCGCACCTATAGTGCAGCGCGAAAGTAGCGAGGAGGACATCCCAACTAAAGAACCTACCTCCACGTGTGCGGCGTGGACCATTGCCATGTGCCCCACCGTGACATCATCTTCCAGTACGCAGGGGGTATCTTCTTCCACGTGGAAGACACAGTTGTCCTGAATATTGCACCGCGCACCGATCCGAATTTCCCCAACATCACCGCGCAGCACGCTGCCATAAAACACGGAGGATTCCGGGCCGATTTCAACGTCTCCAATGATGGTGGCATTAGGGGCAATCCACGCGCTGCGATGGATGCGTGGCTTCTTTCCAGCAAAGGGCAACAGGAGCATGTGCGGATTCCTTTCAAAAGTTATTCGACTACTAAAGCCAAGGCGGGGGAGAGCTCATATTCGCCGGGGCGGGGAAGGTGGTCTAAGAGGGCGTCGGCAAGCGCGGGCGTAAGCGGAATAACCCAGCCGCGCCGGGGATCCTTGATGGGCAGGGCATCCTTCTTCGCAGCCGGGAAATGAACCGTTGCGGTGGGAGAAACCAGGGTGGCCGACTCGCGGGAGCGGGCTATCTCGCGCAGAACCTCCGCGCCGGGCTGATTGGTGACCACTATGATCAATGAGCCGGCGGTGTGGATTTCCAGCCTTTCCACCTGGGCAGTGGGGGCAGTGGAATCGGGGTGCGCTAAGCGCGGGGACTGCGTGCCGGTGAGCCGAGCAAGTGCATCTTTTAATCCCATAAGCCTCTAGCCTAGTGAGCGCGCACGGTAACGGTGTGGCCGCGCTCTAGATCGAAGTAGGTGCGTTGTCCCGTGGCGGCAACGTGCTCGCGAGCGAGAGATTCGTCTTGGGTAACCGACGTAGCAAAAAATACTAAAGGGCCGCCTGGGTGGCGCCAGGTACTGAAATAGCGTGCGCCCTCTCGCCTGGCTCGTGCGAGGGCTGTGCGTATCGCGTCCGGAGTGGGCTCATCTGCTTTCAGTAGCGCCGTTGCGGTAGGGGCGTAGGCAAACCCGGTGCGGGGTTGCTGGCCGGTTTCGATATCGAAGGTGCCTTCCTCGTCCGCGAGTAATTGCCGGAAAATGCGCTTCATTGGGTCCAGCGTAGTATGGGGCATCATGATTGACGCTAAGAACACCGCACTCGTTATCGAAGGCGGCGGCATGCGCAATTCCTATACCGCCGCCTGCATGGTTAAGCTCATCGAAGAAGGCGTGGACTTTGGTTGGGTAGGCGGTGTTTCAGCCGGGGCATCCCACACCGTTAATTATTTATCGCGCGATGCTCGGCGTGCGGAAGAGTCGTTTACGGACTTTGCCAAGAATCCTAGTTTTGGCGGTGTGGGGTCGCTGGTGCGTGGAACGGGCTATTTTAATGCGGAATATATCTACGAGCGCGCCGCGGATAAGGACCTGCCTTTTGATTGGACGGCTTACCGCGAGCACCCGGCCGATATGGTGCTGGCGGCAGCGCGGGCGGATACCGGCGAGTCCGTTTATTGGACTCGCGAGGATGTCCACACCCCAGAGGATCTTTTTGTGCGGGTGCGAGCCTCTTCCACGCTCCCGCTGATTATGCCGATGCGTTTTATTGACGGCGCTCCCTATGTCGACGGCGCTTTAGGCTCTTCCGGCGGCATTACCATCGCGCAAGCGGAGGAGGCCGGCTACGAGAAGTTCCTTTTCATCGGTACTAAGCCGCGTGGGTATGTACGTCCTGAGGTGGCGCGCCCGGCCTTAATCCGCCGCATCTTCCGCAGGTACCCCGCTATTGCCGACGCCCTGATAGCCCGCCCCGCTATCTACAATGCCGCCAAGGACCGCCTTGTGGAATTGGAACGCCAAGGCAAGGCCCAGCTATTTTTTCCGGAGGACATGCAGGTCGTCTCTACCGAGCGCAATGTGCACAAGCTGAGCGCGAATTATCAGGCGGGCAAAGCCCAGACCTATACGGAGTGGCCGCGGTGGAAGGAATTCCTCCTCGACTAGTTCACTTTGGATAGTTGCTGTGAGATGTACCGCTGCTGGGGGTGGTCGGTCGACGGTGAAACTGGTCTAAGCAGTAGCGATGCCGAGTGCAGGCTTTGAAGAAAGTGTCTTTCACGTGGCACTTTGCTGGAAAATGCCTAAACTATTCCAGCGTGTTAGCAATTTTTGATGGAAATATATGGCTGAGCATCTTTTTCATAGTGCTGCTCGGCACGTTATTTGGCATGATTCCTTTCGGGCCGCTGCGCTTTGGCGCGGCCGGCACGCTTTTTGTGGGTTTGGCCCTCGGCTCGTTTATTGACCTGGACAAAGACATCCTAAGCTCCCTGCAAGAGCTGGGCTTGGGACTCTTTATTTATATGCAGGGGCTCTCCGCTGGTGAGCGCTTCTTCAAGGGCTTTTCCAAGCAGATGAAGCACATGCTCACGGCGGCCATTGCGATTGTGGTGGCTGCGGGCGCAGCCCTCCTCTTTGGTGGCATGCTGGGGCTGGATACCTTGGCTTCCGTTGGTGTATTTGCCGGCGCCACGACCTCGACGCCGTCGCTGGCAGTTGCCCAGCAACAAACCGGTGAAGAGCTACCCGCCGTGGGCTACTCGCTGGGCTATCCCGTGGGCGTGGCGGTGGCCATTTTGGTCGTGGCATTCCTGCTCAAGCAGAATTGGCCCGCCAAGCACGATAAGGACAATTCTGCCTCCAAGATCTTCCGTTCCCGCACCATTCGCGTTACCAAAGACGTGAACTACGATGATTTGGAAGAACAGTTCAAGGATCACTTTGTTATCGCTACCATTCGCCGCGGTAATAAGGTCCGGGTTGCCGGCGATCGCCCCGAATTGCACAAGGGCGATATCCTGCGCGTGATGGTCACCAAGGCTAAGGCCCGTGAGCTCACCCAAATGCTGGGCAAGCGCCAGCCGCAGACTCCGTTCGTGGATAAGCGCCTGGTCATCGAAACCGTGGCTGTATCTAACCAGGATATTGCCGGTCGCACCGTAGAGGAGTTGAACCTGTTTTCTCGCTATGGCGGCCGCATCGTGCGCGTACAGCGTGGCGACGAGGAGTTCCTAGCCAATAATGAAACCCACTTGGCCTCTGGCGATACGCTGGAGCTCATCGTGAAGTTTGACCGTTTGGGCGATATCCGGGATTACTTCGGTGACTCCGTTAAGTCCTACTCCGAGTTGAACTGGGTGGCACTAGGCGGCGGTCTTTTCTTGGGCTACCTGCTCGGCCAGGTCGTAGTACCGATGCCGGGAGGCGCTTCCTTCGAACTGGGCTTTGCACTCGGACCGCTGATTACCGGCCTGATCCTCGGCGCGCTGCACCGCACCCGCCGCATCCCGTGGCAGGTTCCGGCCTCCATTAATACCGCCTTCCAGCAGTGGGGCCTCGTCATCTTCTTGGCATCCGTGGGCCTATCTTCTGGTGAGGCATTCCTGTCCACCGCATTCTCCTGGATGGGGCTGAAGTGCATGATCCTTGCTGCCATTGTTACCTCGGTGGCTGCTGTGTTTTTCGCCGTGGCGAATCGCTTCATGGGGCAATCTGAAACTCGCACCGTCGGCGGACTCTCCGGCATTTTTGCCCAGCCAGCCGTAGTCAATTACGCCACGGGGCTTAGCTCCGACTCACGTATTATGATCGGCTACGCCGCCACGATTGTGGTGGCACAGGTGGTCAAAATCGCCGTTGTCCCAGTGATGTTGATGCTTTAACCGGGCAACCGAACAAGGCCGCTTCCCAAGAATGGGAAGCGGCCTTTTGCTTGTCTTGTAGAGAAAAGAAAGCAGTGCTGCTTTAATCCGCCACCAGCGTTTCCATGGTCAGCTCTGGGTGTTCTTTCTCAATGAAGGCGAGCTTCCACTTGTCACCAAAGAGCGCGATGAGCTCGCCGTCTTGGCGGGTGAAAATTTCCACGCCACGCTGACGGCCAAGCTCTGGGGCGGATTCGGCATCGGTGCGGCGAGCTACGGAATAGGGGATAGGCTCGGTGACGGTTTCCACGTTGTATTCGAACTCCATGCGGGCCTGCATAACCTCGAACTGCATGGGGCCGACCGCCGCCATGACCGGCGAGGCATCGCCACGGGCTTCGTTCTTGAGAATCTGAACCACGCCCTCGGCTGCTAGCTGATCCAGGCCCTTGCGGAAGGCCTTGTACTTGCCCAGCGACTTCGCGCGCAGAATCTGGAAAGCCTCCGGGGCGAATTGTGGCATCGGCTTGAACTGGACCTTTTTGCCGGAATAGATGGTGTCACCAGGGGCGAGTGAGCCGGCGTTGACCAGACCCACGATATCGCCGGGATAGGCGGTGTCCACGGTATCGCGTGTGCGGCCGAAGACGGTCAGGGCATACTTGGTGGAAAAGCTGCGGCCAGACTGGGCGTGGTGCACCTGCATGCCGCGCTCAAACTCGCCGGAGACCACGCGCATGAAGGCCAAATTATCGCGGTGCTTTTGGTCCATGCCTGCCTGAACCTTAAAGACGACGCCGGAGAAATCATCGCTTACTTCGCGGACCTCATCGATAGCACTGGTGGCAGCCTCAACCGCTTTAGGATCAGATTCGCGCGAGTGCGGGGCCGGGGCAATGGCACACAGCGTATCCAGGATTTGGTGCACACCAAAGTTCAGCATCGCAGAGGCAAAAATGAGTGGGGAAGTCACGCATTGCTCAAAAAGCTCCTGATCATGCAGGGCACCATCGGCGGCGAGGAGCTCGGCCTCTTCGACCGCGGTTTCCCATACATCTGCTTCCTTCTCACCGGCGGCATCCGGATCGAAGTGCTCTTCTGGAGCAATGGTGGAACCGCCAGCGGTGCGGATAAAATGGATATACTCATCGGCCTCGCCGTCGTCATTGATATGCGCCAGACCGCGGAAATCACCGGCTATGCCCACCGGCCAGTACAGCGGAGTGGGCTGCAGCTGGATTTCGTTGACGATCTCATCGACGAGCTCCAAGGGCTCGCGGCCTACACGGTCCCACTTATTGATCACGGTGACGATGGGCAAGCCGCGGGCCTTGCAGACGCGGAAGAGCTTGAGGGTCTGGGGCTCGAGGCCCTTGGCGGCGTCGATAAGCATGACTGCCGCATCTACCGCGGTGAGCACGCGGTAGGTGTCTTCCGAAAAGTCCGCGTGGCCTGGGGTATCAACCAGGTTGATCATGTAGGGCTCGCCCTCGTGTCCCTCGGGCGCATACTCGAACTGCAGCGCTGAGGAAGCCACGGAAATACCGCGGTCCTTCTCCATGTCCATCCAGTCAGACACGGTGGACTTGCGGTTGCCCTTGCCGTGGACCGCGCCGGCCTCGTTAATAACGTGTGCGTGTAGCGCCAGCGCCTCCGTCAGCGTGGACTTACCAGCATCCGGGTGGGCGATGACGGCAAACGTGCGGCGGCGCGAGGCCTCAGAAACGACAGAACTCATGCGGCATAGTCTAGTGGGTTTGCGCTACCACTCCACATTGAGGCGGCGCCCCAAATCATCAAAGACGCGGCGGGCTACCGATAGCTTCTTCGCAATGGGACGCTGCAGGCCGGGTTTGCGCTTGTCGTTGTAGTATTCGCCGGATTCGAAGTGGATGCCTTCCGTGCCGGTCAGGTAGTAAGCGAGGTTATCGCCGCCTTCGGCAGGCTTGCCAAAGGTTTTGCCGATCAGTCCGGAATATATTTTGGACATCATGCCAGTCGAGGACTTGGAGAAGTCCGTGGCCAGCACGCCCGGGTGGAAAGAGACTGCATTAAGCCCGTGGGCATCGAAATAGCGGGTAAGCAGGATATCCCCCAACTTCGCGTTGCCATAAGCACGCTCGGGGCTAAAGCGCTCCACAGTATCGGGATAGTTTGGCTCAAAGTAGGACATGAGAAAATTGGCCAGCGAAGCGGTCTGGACCACGTTGGCAGAATCTGCGCGCAGCTTCTCGCGCAGCAAAGAGGTCAACAGGAAAGGCGCAACCACGTTGACCTGCCAGGTGCGCTCAAATCCATCAGCAGTGGTGGAGGGGCCATCGAAAATGCCGCCAGCATTATTGCCTAGCGCATGGATATGCTCCAGCTCGCTCAACTCTCCAGCCAGGCGGCGCACCTGCCCCAAAGACTCGAAATCGGCAAGGAAGTACTGGCCGCCCACTTCCTGTGCCACCGCGCGAGTCTTTTCCGGGTTGCGGCCAATAATAACCAGGTTGTCTTGCGGGCGGGTGCGGTGCAACTGGCGTGCGGCCGCGGCGCCCAGCCCGCCCGATGCGCCCGTAATCACAATCGTCTTGGCAGTGCTATGTGGCGAAGTCATAGCCCCAATCTTAACTTCGCGGCGGGGGTGGTGCCTGCTAGCAGTTTCCTTGCACCCCAAGCAGGTCTATACTTCCGCTCGTGAAACATCTGCTTTCCATACGGCAGTGGGGACCGGCGCGCTTAACCGCCGCCGGCTTTCTTTTGCTCATTTTGCTGGGAACGGTTTTGCTCATGCTACCGTTCGCCGAGGCCGGCACCGCCCGCGCTTCTTTTCTGTCTGCGCTTTTTACCGCTACGTCTGCGGTATCGCTAACCGGACTTATCGTGGTGGATACCGGTAGTTTTTGGAGCCCGGCCGGCCAAGTGATCATCTTGGCACTCATCCAACTGGGTGGCTTGGGCATCATGTCCCTGGCCTCGCTATCCGGCCTGCTTTTTACCGGCCGGATTAGCTTCAAAGCACGCAAAACGGGCGCCTATGAGGGGCGCCCCATTGCTCCTGGCGGAATTCGCAAGACGCTGATTTTTACCTTTGCCTTTACCGCCGTGGCAGAGATCATCATCGCTCTCATCGTGGCTGCGCGGTTGATGATTGGCTATGGTCATTCCTTTCCGCGCGCGGTATGGGAAGGCATCTTTCACGCCATTTCTGCATTCAATAACGCGGGATTTAGCACCAACAGCGATAACCTAGTGCCCTTTGTTGCAGATGCCTGGATTCTGCTGCCCTTAGCCGCCGCACTGATCGGTGGCGGCTTGGGATTTCCGGTATGGGCGGAGCTGGTGCGCCTCGTGCGCCGCAACCGTTACGTGGTCCACCGCATCTCCATTACCGCGCGCATGACTCTGGTTGCTACGACCGTGCTCTTGGTAGCGGGTGCGGTCTTTTTCGCCTGCATGGAATGGACGGGACTGTTGTCGTCCATGTCGCTGGGAGAAAAATTGCTCAACTCTTTCTTTGCCAGTGCATCTCCGCGCACGGCCGGCTTTAATGCCATCGATTACGGGCAGGCTCACCCCATTACCCTGATGGGCACCGATATTTTGATGTTCATCGGCGGCGGGTCTGCCGGTACCGCCGGCGGCATCAAGGTCACCACCGCGTGCGTGCTCTTGGCGGCGATGGCGGCTGAGTTCACTGGGCGCGAAACCACGACCATCGGGCACCGCAGCCTTCCGCGCTCGGTAACCCGCCAGGCCCTGGCTTTGAGCTTTGCCGGAGTCATGGTGGTCACACTCGGCGTGGCGGCCCTGCGCTTTTTTGATCCGGAATTCAGTGGTGACCAAGTCTCTTTCGAAGTACTCTCCGCATTCGCTACGGTGGGTTTGTCCACCGGAATTACCGCCAGCCTATCTGCACCCTCGCAGATAGTGCTGTGCCTCATCATGTACCTGGGCCGTGTTGGCCCAACCACCTTGGTAGCGGCGCTGGCGGCAAAAACCGTAAGTCGGCGTTTTAGCTATCCCGAAGAAAGGCCGTTCCTTGGCTAATATTCTCAAGGCGCTGGGCCGCACCCGCGCCGGCATCGATATTCCACCCGTCGTCGTCATCGGCTTGGGACGCTTTGGCTCCTCGCTAGCCCATGAGTTGATGGCCAATGGCGTTGAGGTCCTTGGCATCGACTCCAGCGAAAAGCGCGTGCGCGAGGAAGCGCCTTACCTCACTGAGACCATTGCAGCAGATACTACTGACCCGGAAGCCTTACGTCAGCTGGGCGTGGAGGAAGTCGAGCGCGTCATCGTTGCTATCGGCTCCCACCTAGAAGACTCCATTCTTACCGCATCTAACCTGGTGGAGCTGGGGGTGAAAGATATCTGGGCCAAGGCAGATTCAGAGGCGCATGCGCGCATTTTGAGCCAGATTGGCACCCACCACGTCATCCGGCCAGAGCGAGATACGGGCCGCCGCGTGGCCTACCTTTTGGGCGGGCGTTTCCGGGATTTTGCGGAGATTGCCACCGACTATGGCGTGACCCAAATGGCCGTTCCTAGCTCATTGGTGGGCCGACCGCTCGACCTTTCCGCCATCTGGCGCACCCACCGCGTGCAATTGGTTTCGGTGCGTTGTGCGGAAGGGCAGTGGGCCCCGCTTGCCGACGCCACCGAACTTGCCCCCACCGATTTCATCGTCGCCGCCGGCAGCCCGCAGGCCCTAGAGAAATTCTCCCAGTGCTAGCGCGAGTGGTTAACGCGAGTGGATCTGGTTTTGGGCTTTGCTTAGCCCTTCGGTCACGATGAGCCGAGCCGCCTTAGCTGCAGTGGCAATGGCGTCGTCAAAGTCCGCGCCGGTATCCACCGGGCCTAATACATAGTCTGGAATCGACGAGCCCTTGGGCGGCCGTGCAATGCCAATTCGTACACGCAAGTAGTCGCGCGTGCCTAAGCGCTCGGTGAGGGACTTTAGCCCGTTGTGCCCGTTTTCATTGCCACCCTGCTTGAGCCGGACCTTATTGGCCGGCAGATCGAGCTCATCGTGGAGGACAATCACATGGTCTGGAGCGATTCCTAATTGCTGCGCTAGCGGTGCCACAGGATCCCCCGACAGGTTCATAAAGGTGCCCGAACGCACGGCAAGTACTTTGTGGCCCTCCCAATTAAGTGAAGCTACCTGCAGATCTAGCCCGCGCACCGGTTCGAGGACATCTCCGCCTGCAGCCAGTAGATCGTCGATGGCCATATAGCCCACATTGTGGCGGGTAGCGGCATACTTCGCGCCGGGGTTGCCCAAGCCCACGATAAGCCAGTCTGCCTCAAGCTCGGACGGTGTGAGTCCTAGTTGCGGCTTATCCTTCGAGCCAAAGATCCGCGCGAAAAAATCTCCTAAAGCTGCCACTGCGCTAGCTTCCTCTCTCGGTAGGGTGGGGTGGTATGAGTCAGGTTATTAGCTCCCTTTCCCGTAGCGTAATTCCCGCGCCAATGGCCGGTGGCCCCACCACCCCGGAACTGGTGCACGCAGCTTATGCGGCTGGGTCTTTCGGCACCCTAGGTTTGGGCTCTGCCAGCATCGACTCTGCTCGCACACAGATAGAACAGTGCGCCGGAATTCCGTTCGGGGTGAATCTCTTTTGCCCACAGGAACCACTTACCGAGCCGTACTTGGCAGCCGCACGCGAGCTGGCTCAAGCAGAAAACCAGCCGCTACCCGAGCCCGACTATTCCTTTGGCTATGAAGAAAAGCTGGAGCTAGCCCTGCGCGGCGGCGCCCGGGTGGTGTGGTCCATGTTTGGAACCTTCACACCCGAACAGATAGAGCGAATCCACGCTGCGGGCGCAGAGGCGTGGACCACCGTTACCACCCCTACGGAGGCAATTGCGGCCGCACGTGGCGGCGTCGACGTGCTCTGCGTCCAAGGTCCGGCGGCTGGTGGACACCGTGGAACCTGGGAGCTTTCCGCAACCCCGGATTCCCGGGGCCTAGAAGAGCTAGTAGCCGATGTGCGCGCCGCTTCTCC
Organism: Corynebacterium nasorum; assembly: GCF_032821635.1. NCBI lineage: Bacteria > Bacillati > Actinomycetota > Actinomycetes > Mycobacteriales > Corynebacteriaceae > Corynebacterium > Corynebacterium nasorum. The sequence goes on from NZ_JAVBIE010000006.1 coordinate 110,190, forward strand.
AGAACTTCCCCTTATCGCAGCCGGTGGCCTGCGCACCGCGGCTGATGTAGCCAACGCTATGTCCTGGAGCGGAGTTGCCGCCTGCTCTTGCGGGTCCGCCTTTTTGCTCGCTGCCGAGGCTGGCACGAGCGACTATAACCGGCAGCTTCTTCGCCGTGGTGGGAAAACCGTGTCCACCCGTGCATTCTCAGGCCGCTTCGCCCGCGGTTTGGAGACCGAGTACACCCGGAGACACCCTGACTTGCCCCCGGTCTACCCACTTTTGAATCCGGTCCTAAAGAAACGCCGTGCGCAGCACGATGATGCCGTATCCTACTGCCTCGTAGGTACAGAGGTAGGCAAAATAAACGGGGGTACTGCGGCCGACATCCTTAACCGACTATGCCAAAACCCACACTAGTAGGCGCTAATATTTAGGTTTGAAGATTTAATGCCACCCCCGTGACAGAAAAGGAATGAATTTCGTGACTGCGAACGCACATGTTGGCCATGATGATTGGAACGAGCGCCTCGAGCTGGCGCAGCAGATGATTCCACTCATCCACCAGCTGCACCGCAACAATAACGTTGTCACCACCATCTTCGGCCGCCCGCTGGTGGGCCAGACGGATATCGACATCATCAAGTCCCACCGCTACGGCCGCCGCATTGCGCAGCGCCACCTGTCCACGGCGGAGACCCTGCCAATCCTGGTGGAATTGGCGGACATGAACCTAGGCGCCGCCAGCGTTGACCTCGGCCGCTTGGTACTGGGCTGGGAGGAGTCCAACGAGGAAAACCTCCGCATGTACCTGGAAGGCGAGCTATGCGAGATCGTCGGTGCAGGCGTGGATTTGGAAACCACCGACGTCGTCCTCTATGGCTTTGGTCGCATTGGCCGACTGCTTGCCCGCCTGCTCGTCGCCCGCGAGGCAGCCTATGGTGGAGTCCGCCTGCGCGGCATCGTCCTGCGCAAGAAGGGCGATGGGGACATCCTCAAGCGCGCCTCCTTGCTGCGCCGCGATTCCGTCCACGGCGCCTTCAACGGCACCATCTCCGTGGATGAGGAAAACGAGGTCATCTGGGCCAACGGCACCAAGATCCAGATGATCTACGCTAACGATCCCTCCGAGATTGACTACACCTCTTATGGCATCAACGATGCCATCTTGGTAGATAACACTGGCGCGTGGCGCGACCGCGAGGGCTTGTCCCAGCACCTCAAGGCCAAGGGCATCTCTCGTGTGCTTTTGACTGCACCGGGCAAGGGCGATATCAAGAACATCGTCTACGGCATCAATAACGAAAAGATCACCGATGAGGATCAGATCCTCTCCGCCGCGTCCTGCACCACCAACGGCATCACCCCAGTACTCAAGGTCATCAATGACCGCTACGGCGTAACCCACGGCCACGTGGAAACGGCGCACTCGTTTACCAATGACCAGAACCTCATCGATAACTACCACAAGGGTGATCGCCGTGGCCGCGCCGCGGGCCTGAACATGGTGCTTACCGCCACCGGTGCAGCTAAGGCTGTGTCTAAGGCCCTGCCGGAGTTCGAAGGCAAGCTCACCGGCAACGCCATCCGCGTTCCTACCCCGGACGTGTCTATGGCCGTGCTTAACCTTGAACTGGAAAAGGAAGTAGACCGCGAAGAGGTCAACGACTTCCTGCGCAACGTTTCGCTGCACTCTGACTTGCGTCAGCAGATTTCCTATATCGCCTCCCCAGAGGTTGTTTCCTCTGACTTCATCGGCAATACCCACGCTGGCATTGTCGACGGTGTTGCCACCATCGCCTCCGGCAAGCACCTCGTGCTTTATGTGTGGTACGACAACGAGTTCGGTTACTCCAACCAGGTAGTACGCATCGTAGAAGAGCTGGCGGGTACCCGCCCGGTTGTTCTGCCGAAGCGCGTTTCTCCTGCTGAGCTTTAAGGCTCAATGAACTATAGCCCGCGGTTACCCGCGGGCTTTAGTCGTTTTCCGGGGCATTTTCAGCAAAGCGTAAAAGGTTTGAGCACCGAGCACCACTCGGCTTAGTTTGCCGGTCGCAGCGCTTTAGTCTTAAGCAGCCGGATGACCATCCACGTACCAGCCGTGGCGAAGATTCCTATCAGCACCGTCGCAAGAATATAGCGGGCAGGGGAATCCGCGTTCATGGGCCATGCGGGGAAGGCGATCAACCACAGCGGGGTTCTAGCGAGGACGTCTCCGCCCAAGGTCACGGAGACGATAGTGCAGACGATGCACAGTGCCAGGCCACTCATGATGCCCAGACGAATCACGATGAGAAGAGAGAATACCGAAATCACATATCCCACCCCAATGGCTAGGGGCAGTTGGACGGCCGTCGTCGAAGCTGAGCTGCCAGAAGCACTAAGTGCGAGCGAAGCGCCCACGCATACTGTGGATACTATCCCGAAAAGCCACCAGAGGAGCGCGCTGGAACAATGGCGGGATTCAATGTGGCTGAGTGGCCATACCGGCGCGAGTAATGGCCACACCACAACCGGTAACACACCCGCTCCTACAGGGAGAAGCAGAAAAATAAAGAAGCCCTGGACATAAGTCGGAGGGTAGAAAAGGACAAGAAATAGCAGTGCCAAGGCACTTAACGCCAAGCAGGCGATAACCGCTGGGCTGCACGCCGCTCGGTGGAGACCAACCAGCGCGCCTACCAAGCGGGGGCGGGCGGTGGCACGCGGTGCTGTGGCTGGGCGCCATGTGGCAGTGGTGCCGCTGGAGGCAGCGGTCGTCTGGCCGCGGCGAGGTAAAGCGAGACGGCGCAGGCGGCGCGGAGTGACGATGGCCGCATAGACGCCCACTGCTGCGAGAAGTAGCGTCAGAGCGAGGGCCGGCAGCGGACTTTCTTGCAGGAGTGGATCGCCTGGATCCAAGGGCACGGAATTTTGATGAATGTGCAGTGAATGAAGCATTAGCCGCATGGGCCAAGCTGGTGGAAAAGCCCACCACGTAGGGCCTTCGACGACCTTGGAGGTCACGCTTGAAACCTGCCAGATAACGCTGAGTATTAGTGTCGCGCCAAGGCCATAGCGCCGCGAGCAGGCAGAAGCAAGACCAGCAATGCCAATAGCACCGAGGACGGAATACAGCCCGGCGAGTGCCACAAGGTGGTGCTGTTCGCGGCCTTGTGCGAACACTACTGCCCAGGACACCCCAAAGTTGAGGAGATGGAACGCGCCCAGGCTGGCGAGCACTACAACTAAGCGGGCAATGTGTTCGTAACGAGTAGTGAGGCGGCGCCACAAGGTGCCGCCGCCACGGGCAAGAACCTCACGGCGCTCTGTAACCGCGGCAAATACCGCAACGAGCGGCGCGTACATGCCGGTGACAAACATAGATTGCCAGCCGAGAACACCGGTAGCATCCTTAGCCGGGGAAGCGATAGCAGAAAAGACTATGGTCATTAGCGCAAGCGGTAAGGCGAGAAGAGGTAGCCACTGCACAGCGCTGCCACGGCTGCGCAGCAACTCTGCCGAAAGGTAGCGCTTAAACATCGGCCTCACCACCCAGGGAGGTGAGGCGGAAGAACTCGGACTCCAATTGGCCGCTGGGGGCAAGCTCCTGCAAGGACCCGGAATAGCGAATGGTGCCCTGAGACAAAATGGTGATGTCGTCGGCCAAATGAAGGACCTCGCCAAGCTGATGAGAGCTGACCACAACAGTGTGGCCGGCTGCTGCCAAGTCTCGCAGCAAAGTACGCAGCTCCACTATGCCCTGTGGATCAAGACCATTTTGAGGTTCATCCAGCAGCAAAATTTCCGGATCCCCTAATAAAGCCTGCGCCAATGCCAAGCGGGCCTTCATACCGGTGGAAAAGGATTTGGCTTTCTTAGAACCGACCTCGGCGAGTCCCGCAATGGCTAAAACACGCTCTACCTCAGACTCCGGCAGGCCTAGCAAGCGGGTATGTACGCGCAGGTTGGCAGCGGCGGAAAGATGCCCGTAGAAGGCGGGCCCGTTCACGGATGCCCCCACGTGGTCGAGTACTTCACGTGACCAAGGAGCACCAGCCACGCGTACTATTCCGGAATCTGCCGGCAGCAGGCCAAGGAAGATGGAAAAGAGGGTGGATTTTCCGGCCCCGTTGCGTCCAAGAAGGGCGTGGACTCGGCCAGGGGTGATACGAAAATCCACATCCCGCAGTACCGCGTGGGAGCCAAAGGATTTGCTGACGCGTTCAAAGGAGATCTCAAAACTCATACCGCCTAGTCTCGCGGCACAGCGCCGCAATCACCTCCGCCTAGGCTATGGACCTTAGCGCGAAGTTCTCCTACCACGGTAGGAGGCTTAGGCGATGCCAGCCTTTTGCGCCAAGAGCACTAGAGCTACGCGGTCGCGTGCAGCCAGTTTGGAAAGCAGAGAGGAAATATGTGTCTTGACAGTCGTATCCGCGATGACCATTTCACGGGCAATTTCCGCGTTGGTGGCACCGCGGGCGATGAGGGCTAGGACTTCTCGCTCGCGACGGGTGACAAGGCTTAAGCCCTGGCGCTCTTGCGCGCTCAGCTGCCCGCGCGCAATTGCGGCGCGGTAGGTCTGCAAGACTGGGCCGGTTACCTTAGCGGCTAGGACCGATTCGCCCTTGGCGACGTCGCGCACCGCTCCCACCAGTACATCCGGGTCGGCGTCTTTGAGGAGAAACCCATGCGCGCCAGCGGCGATAGATTGAGCCACCAAATCATCTTCATTAAACGTAGTGAGCATGATGATTCGGCAGTCAGGCACCCGAGAAAGGATGGCTTGAGCCGCGGCAATGCCGTCCATTCCGGGCATTCGGATATCTAGGATGGCGACGTCAATGCGGTGGCTTATCGCGGCGGTAACGGCTTCGTTGCCGGTGTGCGCGGTGGTAACGACCTCAATATCATCCTGAGCATTGAGGATCGTGGACAAAGCGGCGGCGAGCAGCGCTTGGTCATCGGCAAGCAGTACACGAATCTTAGACACGGTTTTCCCTCTGCAACGGAAGTTCGGCGAGCAGGGTGAATTTTGTGGCATCGCCCCAGCTCTCTAGCTTTCCACCCAATGCGTTGGCACGTTCTTCCACACCGATCAGGCCCACGCCGCTACCTGGGACTTCGCTGGGAGTCGGGGAGGGAGTGGAAGAAATTAGGGTGAGTCGGGCGACGTCGGCAAGCGCAAGCTCCACATCCACCTGGGTTCCTGGGCCCTGGTGGCGCAACGCGTTGGTCAAACCCTCAGAAATGATGCGCACCAACGCCAATTGCGTAAGTGCTGGAGCCTCGTAGGCCTCAGGTATATGCGCGTTAATGTCCAAGCCTGCCGCCCGGAAGCCATCGATAATAACCTCGATGTGTTCTAGCTGCGTGGTGGGCTCCAGAGAGGTTGGTCCGGTGCTTCGCAGTGCAGTGACGATGCCGCGGACCTCTTCCAAAGCAGAATCCGCGCCATCACGAATACTGGCCAGCGCATCGTGGGCAGCCTCAGTGTTTGCACGAGCGGCAATGATCCCGGCGTTTGCCTGAACCTTGATCAACGTGAGGGAATGAGCGAGTACATCATGCAGCTCCCGTGCGATGAGCAGGCGTTCTTCTTCTTGGGCTTGGCGAAACCGCTCATGCGCTAGCCGCTCGCGCTGGCGTGCTAAATCGAAGTAGCGCGCAGCTATAAAATATGTGCTGCCTAGAACCGCCCAGTGCACGACCAACATGGCCAAGTAGCGGCGGTCCAGTTGGTAATGCAAAAAGAAAGACTCCGGATCTATGCGCCACATGAATGGCGAAATGAAGGAGCCAAGAATAGTGAGAGCCAGTACCGTGCGGGGAATGGCGCGGCGTGTGACATAGCGGGAGGTGGCATACACCGCCATGGGTGCAGTAAGCGCCCACGGGGTAATTCCCAGGTTAGTGGGAAGCTGGCTCATCCAAGCCATCGCCCAAGCTGCGAGAAGCACGATAAAGCCCGTGGCGCTGAGCACGGGACGGCTCCGCCAGACCCACATAAATGGCAGGAATAGCAACGATAGACCTGCCTGAATAATCTCAATTATGCTGGGATTCTTCGCGGCAGAAATGACATAAAATAGCGCAATGAGCACCGCCACCGCAGTGAGGATTTTATCTCCTAAACGCGCTTCCGCGACGGTGTCAGTGCTCATGATTGAAGATAGTAATACGGCCGGTGCTGCTACTTCTTCTTATCCTTCTTCTTGCCCTTCTTTGAGGTTTTCTTCGCCGTCTTCTGCTCGGACTTGCGCTCCAGCTTGGCTGCTACATCAGGCACATAGCGGAACTCTTCGCGGGCGGGGCGCTCGTAGGTCTCGCCATCAGATTCAGGGCGCTGCGGGATTTCAGGCATCTTGCGCTCGATCTTCTCGTAGGGAATGGTGCTGAGAAGGTGCGAGATGACATTGATACGCGAGCGCTTCTTGTCTTCCGATTCCACGGTGTACCACGGGGCGGTTGGGGTATCGGTGTGAATGAACATGGCATCCTTCGCGCGGGAATAGTCCTCCCAGCGGGTAATGGATTGCAGGTCCATAGGGGAGAGCTTCCAGCGGCGTAGCGGATCATTGCGGCGGGACTCAAAGCGCTTAATCTGCTCCTCATCGGAGACAGAGAACCAGTACTTGCGCAGCATGATGCCGTCTTCTACCAGCATCTGCTCAAAGGTAGGTGCCTGGTGGAGGAAGCGGACGTATTCCTGATCGGTGCAAAAGCCCATGACGCGTTCGACGCCGGCGCGGTTGTACCAGGAGCGGTCAAAGATGACAATTTCGCCCTTCGTTGGCAGCTTTTCCACATAGCGCTGGAAGTACCACTGGCCCTGCTCACGGGAGTTCGGGGCGGGCAGCGCCTCGACGCGGCACGTACGTGGGTTGAGGTACTGGGTGATGCGCTTGATAGCAGAGCCTTTGCCGGCGGCGTCGCGGCCTTCCATGATGATGACGACGCGGGCCCCGGTTTCAACGACCCACTGCTGCATGTCCACGAGTTCTGCCTGAAGGCGCTCGAGTTCCTTCTCGTAGGCCTTCTTGTTGAGTTTCTTAGGGGCTTTACTGCTCTTTGTGCTCATTGTCTCAGCTTAACCGCCGTTGATAGCAGGGGAGAAAACTGCACCGCCCTCGTTGGAGTGAGAATCTGGGCACAGTCTAAGAGCAGGTACAGCCTGGACCGCAGCCTGGTTCGCCGAAAAAAGTTGTATTGGAAATATGCCCCAAGCCCTCAATAGCAATGGTGACATTTTGACCATCTTGAATAAACTGCTGCGGCTCCCGTGCAAATCCAACGCCCTCTGGGGTACCGGTAACGATGACGTCTCCCGGATTGAGCGGGTAAAGCTGCGAGCAAAACTCGATCAGCTCAGCAACTGAAAAGATAAGGTCATCGGTGTTATCGCGCTGCCTTTCTTCGCCGCCCACGGTAGTAGTAAGTAAAGCACCAGAACCAGGTGCCCATTCCTCCGCGGTGGTGAGCCACGGGCCGAAGCCTGCGGTGCGATAGAAGGACTTACCGGCATGGAACTGGCTCGTCTGACGCTGGAAATCGCGCAGCGTGTAGTCATTCATGATGGCATAGCCGGCGACATAGTCGAGCGCCTCATTCCGGTTCACGCGGTGGGCGCGCTCGCCGATAATGACCGCCAGCTCGCCTTCATAATCCAGCTTCTGTGTGGCATATTCTGGAATGAGGACATCATCATAGGGGCCGGTGAGGGCATCGGCGAACTTGATGAACAAGGTGGGGTGTTCGGGGAATTCGCGTCCCATTTCGCGGATGTGTTTGGCGTAGTTAAGCCCGACGCAGATAATCTTGCCGGGATTCGGGACTACGGCCTCCAAGTCGGCGTGGTCGAAGACCACGGGTTCGCCGGAAAGCTGTGCGGCTTTTCGCCAGTCCTCGCTGCGTAGCAGCTGGCCCACATCCTCATAATCCAATTCGACACCCACGTTATCGCCGTCGATGCGGATAGCGGAAGTGCCAAAGCCGGTGCGGAGGGTAGCCAGTTGCATGGCGACTATCCTACGCGCAGGATCTCATCCACCGCGTTCGCGCAGATAATGGGGATCTCCACCTTTTCCTGCTTTGCCCAAGGCTTGAGCACAAACGACGCCGGATCCATACGGCCTGGTGGGCGCCCAATGCCAATCGAAAGGCGCTTATAGTCCTTTGTCCCCAGGGACTTGGTGGTGGAGCGCAAACCATTATGGCCGTGGTCGCCGCCGCCGTCGCGGAGTTTAATGGTGCCAAAATCGAGCTCCAGTTCATCGTGGACGACGATGATATCGGCGGCGGAGAGATGAAAATATTGGCTAAGGGCTTTGATCGGCCCGCCGGAGAGGTTCATGAAAGACCGTGGCTTAGCACAGATAATCTTGCGGCCACCTGTCATGCCCTCGGCGACCTCGGTATTGGTCTTCTTGTGCACCGAAAAGCTGCTCATGAGCTCGCCAGCGAGTTCTTCAGCTACATCGAAACCGATATTGTGGCGGGTTCCTGCGTACCTGGGGCCAGGGTTGCCAAGGCCTACTACGAGAAGTGGAGTCACGCGCTCAATTGTCTCATACAGCGAAAGGAAAACGGCGAAACCGCCGCGAGGTGCATTTCTCACGGCGGTTTACGTACAGGAAGGGGAAGGGATTACTCCTCTTCAGAGTCAGAGGACTTTTCGTCCTCATCTGCGGACTCGGCACCAGCGTCAGCGCCGCCTTCCTCAGCAGCCTCGGCTGCTTCCTCGAGCTCCTCATCAACCTCAGGCAGGGAGATGGATACGATGACGGTGTCTTCTTCTGCCACCAAGGTGGTGTCTTCCGGCATGGTGACATCGGCAGCGGTGATAACCGCGCCGTCCTCGAGGCCCTCGATGGAAACCTCGAGCTCCTCCGGAATGCTCAGTACGTCTGCCTCAACCAGCAGTACGTCAGCATCCTGGATGTGCATAGTGCCTGGGGCCGGCTCGCCGGTCAGGGTAACCGGAACCTCAACCTCAACCTTCTCGCCACGCTTAATAGCAAGCAGGTCAACGTGGTCGATGTCGAAGGTCAGGACGTTCTGATCAACGTGCTTAACCATGGTCAGGTACTGCTCGCCGTCGATCTCCAGCTCCAAAACGGCGTTGACACCGTTGTTGCGGACGAGGGACTGGATGTCCAGCAGCGGAACTGCGAAGTGAACCGGCTCCTGGTGGGCACCGTAGATGACGCCTGGGACCTTCCAGTCGCGGCGCAGGCGGCGTGCGACACCCTTGCCAAACTCGGTACGTGCTTCAGCCTTGATTACTGGGCGCTGTGCCATGCTTCATTCTCCTTAGTCAAAGTAGTGCGGCGCGGCCAACGCGATAAAACGACGAAAGCCTGCCGATGGACGTCTTGGACGAGTCATCGCAGGCGTATATAAAAGCAACGTGCTCTAACTTCAATCGCGTCGATAACGGCTTCCTCATCCTGAGGTCGCCCTCGCCGAGACTGAGTTAGATTAGCACGCGTACCGTTAGCAAATCAAAAGCCGCCGAAGTAAATTCTCGGCGGCTAGTGATAGTAGATCATGTTTAGGCGCGATCAAACAAGGTGGTGACAGAACCATTCTCGAAGATCTCGTGGATGGTCTGTGCCAGCAGCGGTGCGATGGACAGCACCGTGAGGTTGGACCAGCCCGCGGTGGACTGCGGCAGGGTATCGGTGGTGATAACTTCCTCCGCACCGCATTCAGAAAGGCGCTCGCGGGCGGGATCGGAAAAGACGCCGTGGGTGCAGGCAATGACAACCTTCTTGGCGCCTGCATCCTTGAGTACGCGCACGGCGCCAGCAATGGTGCCGCCGGTGTCAATCATGTCGTCGAGAAGCACGCAGTCCTTGTCCTCAACATCGCCGACCACGCGGTTGGACACCGTCTTATTGGCCTCGGTATTGGAGCGGGTCTTGTGCACGAAGGCCAGCGGGGCATCGCCCAAGTCATGTGCCCACTTTTCCGCAACCTTTACACGGCCGGCATCCGGGGAGACCACGGTGATGTTATCGGTGGCGTACTTGGACTTGATGTAATCAGTCAGGATGGGCTGAGCGTGCATGTGATCGACAGGGCCATCGAAGAAGCCCTGAATCTGATCGGTGTGCAGGTCCACGGAGACGATGCGGTCCGCGCCGGCAGCCTGCAGTAGGTCTGCCACTAGGCGAGCGGAAATCGGCTCGCGGCCCAAGTGCTTCTTATCCTGACGTGCATAGGGATAGAAAGGCAGGATGGCGGTGATGCGCTTAGCAGAGCCACGCTTGAGAGCATCAATCATGATGAGCTGTTCCACCAGCCACTTATTGAGAGGCTGGGTATGAGACTGCATCACAAAGCAATCTGCACCACGCACGGACTCTTCAAAGCGGATGAAGATTTCGCCGTTAGCGAAATCGCGGGCGGTAGTAGGAACCAGATCGGTCTTGAGCTCCTTAGCTACAGCCTCCGCCAGCTCTGGGTGTGCACGCCCAGAGAAGAGCTTCATGTTCTTGCTGCTACCAGTTACCTTGCCAGTCATGGGAGAATATGCCCCTTACTTTTCGTTGTCCTGCGCACGGGCTGCGGCCTCAGCCGCGGGAGTACCCGGACGCTTCTTTTGAACCCAGCCCTCGATGTTGCGCTGTTTGCCACCGGAGACTGCGAGTGCTCCCGCAGGAACATCGTCTTTAATTACTGTACCCGCCCCGGAGTACGCGCCATCACCGACATTGACCGGAGCGATAAACATTGTGTCAGAACCGGTGCGCACGTGGCTGCCGATGGTGGTGTGGTGCTTGTTCACCCCGTCGTAGTTTACAAAGACGGAAGATGCGCCAATATTGGACTGCTCGCCCACGGTGGCATCGCCAATATAGGTCAAGTGCGGCACCTTGGAGCCACGCCCAATCTGTGCATTTTTCGCCTCTACGAAGCCGCCGAGCTTTCCATCCTCGCCCACCACGGTCTTCGGGCGGATATAGGTAAACGGGCCTACCTTAGCGTTGGTGCCGATGACAGAATCGCTGCCATGGGTGCGCACGACGGAAGCGCCCTCGCCCACTTGCATATTGGTCAGGGTGGTATCGGGGCCAATCTCGGCATTATCGGCGATGCTGGTCGCTCCCCACAGCTGGGTGCCGGGGTGAATGATGACATCGGAGCCCACGGTGACATTGACACCAATCCAGGTGGTCTCCGGATCTACGATGGTGGCTCCGCCGCGCATCGCCTTTTCCACCATGCGTCGGTTGAGCTCGCGGCCGGCAGCGGCGAGCTGCACGCGGTCATTGACGCCCGCCAGTTCGGCCGGATCCGCTGCCACATGCGCGCCGACGCCGTGTCCAGCGGTGCGGGCGATCTCGAGCACATCGGTGATGTATAGCTCGCCTTGGGCGTTATTGGAGTCGAGCTTCTGGAGGGCGTCGGCAAGCACGCGGCCGTCAAAAGCGAAGACGCCGGAGTTGACCTCATCGACTCGGCGCTGCTCTTCGGAGGCGTCCTTTTGCTCGACAATGGCGGACACGCTGCCGTCCTCAGCGCGGATGATACGGCCGTAGCCGGTGGGATCCTCTAAGCGCATGGATAGCACCGTTACCGCATTGCCCTGCTCGGTGTGGGTAGCGCGCAGGCCCTCGATAGTCTCTGGGGTAAGTAGCGGTACGTCGCCATTAGTGACGATGATGGTGCCCTCAAACTCCGGAATCGGCTCCAAGCCGCAGGCCACTGCGTGGCCGGTGCCCAGCTGTTCTTCCTGTACTGCCTGCAGCACTTCGCAGTCCAGCTCCTGGGAGATGGCATCCACAGCGGGGGAGACCTGGTCGCGTTGGTGGCCTACCACCGTGACAATGCGTTCCGGATTAATCCCGGCCGCGGCATGCAGAGCGTGGCCGAGCAAGCTGCGCCCGCCAATCTCGTGCAAGGTCTTTTGCTTGGTGGATTTCATGCGGGTACCGGCACCAGCCGCAAGGACGACTACGGCACACGGGGTTGTTGCTACCACGGGTTTTTGAGCTCCTGGGGGTCGAGTCTAATTCTTATTCGGACTACATCCTATAGCCCGAGTGCGATTTATGTGTGAGAAACCTCTTTCAGGCTGCGGGCGCGCCACACCCCGAGAAAGCCGATGAGGGCGAGGAATAGCAGGGCCGCCTCTGGCCCGGCCAGCGCCACCACGGAGGAAATGCCACCGACGATGAGCAAGATGATGCCCATCATCGTATTAGCCGCACCTACGTATTGGGTGCGCTTATCGCCACCGGCCATATCCACCACGTAGGTCTTTCGCGCCACTCGAATGGCCGTGTGCGCCAGATTCACAGCGAAAAAGCCAATGGGCATGACCCAGGCATTGACCCCATCTGGGGCCCAATGTGAGCTGGCGACCAAGAGCACCAGCACGATGGAAGCCACGGCCGCTCCCACCGCCATGGTGTTTTTGGAGGACTTATCGGAATACACCCCGGAGATTCGCCCGCCCACCAGCGAGGCTAGCCCCGAGGCAAGCACGAATCCGTAGAGCCCGGACAGGTTGGTGCTAAGCAGCACGATAAAAGAAGTTGAAAGCGCCGATACCAACAGCAGCGCGCGGACGATGACAAAGTTGCGAAATTGTCCGTCGCTAGTAAAAAGCTGCAAGGTATCTTTCCACCACTGCTTATCGATGCCCCCTTCGGTTTCCTCTGGCACCGGCTCATCCACGCCCGAAAATACCCACGCGGCGATGGCCCACGTGGCCGCGCCAACGCCGAGGACCGTGCCCATCACGGGGATACTGAGCTCACCCAAAAAGTAAAGGATAACGCCGGTCAGCAAAGTGGCACCGCCTCCGAGTGCTGCCGCGCTACCGGTTACTCGGCCGCGCGCACCCTTGGAAATCGTGCGCGCCTGTACGTCCTTGCCCGCAATCGAGCACAGTGCGCGGAAAAGGGAAAGGGCCGCCAAGGCCAGCAGTGTTACTACACCCAGTGCCGTTCCGCGAATAAAAAATGCCGCTAGCGCGATGACCGCGGCGGACAGTGCTTGACCCAGTGAACCGATGATCCACAGGCGCTTGCGGGCCCTATGCGTAGTCACCCACGGGGTCAGCGCCGCCTGCGGCAGCATCGAACCAGATTCGCGAATAGGGGTGAGCAAACCGGTAAAGAAGGCAGGCACGCCGGCTGCACTAAAAAGCGCTGGCAGCACCGTCTTGGCTGCCACAATCTGATCGCCCAAATTTTGCAGGCCATTGGACCAGATGAAATACCGGGCATTGGATTGAGACATGAGAAATTCGATCTTTCAGAGAAACGAGTTGGTTAAATTAAAGCCATGTTGACACGCCGGAGACTAAAACACGGCCGCAGTCACGCCGAAATTCTACCCGCGCGGCAGGAGGCCTAAGAATCATGCATGATGTTGATCCCCTCATCAATTCCCTCTATCAAGCCTTTGACCTCCTTGGCGTGGTGCTAAACGGCATCATTGGTGGCACCATTGCCCGCCGCCGCGAATTCGACATCGTGGGTTTTGTATTCCTCGCCCTCTTTTCTGGGCTGGCCGGTGGCATGATTCGTGACATGCTCATCGCAGATGGGGCAGCGGCTGCGATTTCAGATCCGTGGTACCTCGGACTCGCCTGTGGAGGAGCCCTCGTTGCGTTTCTTATCGATCTTAAGGGCAAGGCATGGGAGCTTTTCCGCGAACATGGTGATGCCATCATCCTCGGCGTGTGGTCCACTACCGGTTGCGTCAAAGCACTCACGCACGGCATGCCACTTATTCCCTGCGTTTTCCTTGGCGTGCTTACCGCGGTGGGCGGCGGAATGGTTCGCGACGTAGCTTCTGGGCAAATCCCCTCTATCTTCGGCGGCAGCCCTCTTTATGCCGTGCCGTCCATCCTGACCGGCATCGTTATGGTGACCTTCGCCCACAACGGGCAATTTGCCCTCGGCATGATCATTTCCCCCATCGTCGGAAGCGGCATGGCCATCTTGTCTTATTGGCGCGGCTGGGTGTTGCCCCGCGCTGGTGTAGCCCCCGTTAATTACACCGCGGCCCAGGTGGCTGCGATTGCGAAGAAAGCCGAGCTCAAAGGCTTTCGACGCGGCAGGAAGAAAAACTAAAAAAGCTTCCCCACCAGGACTCGAACCTAGTTAACACCCCAGTTAAACAGGTCTTTTAGCCCCAATTGACGACATATTGACGACATCCGAAAACCCTTCATCCAACTTCGCAGCCACAGAATCCAACCCATCATCAAACAACTCCGCATACACCCGCAAAGTCACCGACGCATCAGCATGTCCCAACTGGCGAGACACCGCCAACACGTTCGCCCCCGCATTCACCAGCAACCCTGCAGCCACATGCCTAAGCCCATGCGGAGTCACACGCACCAACGACGGGTCCTTCACCATCGCTCGCTTCAATGCCCCGTCAAACCACGTATTATGCCCCGGTGTGCGTAACCACCCACCACGCTGGGCTGTCCACAACAACTCTTCCGAATCCAAACCAACACATCTATCAGCCAACATTCTCATCACATGCGACGCCACCGCCACCGTTCGTCGCTCGTGTGTCTTAGGCGTGCCCACCCGAATGCCGTTGCCCACCTTTGCAGCGTTGCGCACCACATGAATCCGATTCCGCTCGGGGCTCAAATCGCAAGGGCGAAGTGCGATAGCCTCACCCCACCGCAAACCCGACGTCCCCAAAAGCAAAATAAGATCCTCACGGTCGCCACACTCCGCAGCGAACAACTGCAACTGCTCTAACGTCCAATAGACCTTTACCGTCGGCACCTTTCGTGGCAGTTTCACGCCACGCGCCGGATTTTCACGAATACGCCTATCCGCTACCGCAACATCCAGCACTTGCGCCAACACATTATGCGCGTGCCGCACCCACGACGATGAATACTCCAACCCCGACACCCACCGCTGAACCTCGGAGGGCTTAATCGACGCCACCGCCGCTAGTCCCCACTCTGGCTTTACACATCCGCGCCACACTTGTTGATACAGCTCCCGCGTCGACGGCTTAACATGCGACAGTGTAGCCAACCATGTGTTTCCAAGCTCAGTGACTGTTACGCGGCCTGAATTAGGGTTTATCCAGTCTTGTTCACGAATCGACACTGCATTTTTATCCGCCCATGCTTGGGCTTCGTTCTTTGTGCGGAATCCACGCTTTGTGCGTGATTTGCCATCGGGGGAGCGGTATTGGACGCGCCAGGCTTTTCCCTTGTTGGTTTTGTAGGATTTGATAGACGACATTGTGTTGGGGTGGGGATAGAAAAATGCTCTGGGCGTTGTAGTAACGCTCAGAGCATTGGTGGAGTTTGTTTTAGTTAAGCGAGCTTGCCCGCGATGATGATGATTTTTTCGACAACCTTTAGTGCGTCCTGAACCTTGTCAAAGTCGATGTTCTTGATGAACTTGTCGACCTTCGCGTTGAAGTCTTCAGTCTTGCTGGAAAGTGCGTCGAGCTTGTTGTGGATGTCTTCCTTGGTGACCTGGGAGTTGATGTCCTGGTCAGGGTCAGGGGTTGCTTCGGTGGTGTTGTCCTGGTCAGGGGCGGTCTCCTGCTCTGGGGTGGTCTCCTGCTCAGGGGTTGCTTCGGTGGTGGCGACAGCGTCTGCTGGGACGGTTTCGGAGGTGATGGTGTCGTCTGCCATTGCTGGTGCGATGGCGGTGGTAGTGGTGATTGCGAGGGTGGTTAGGCCGATGGTTGCCTTACGTAGCATGATGTCTCCTTGGGTGAATTCTTGAGGGATTTCTTTACGGGCAGAACGGTATATTAGTCCGCATTAAAGAAAAAGTCAGGTTTTTGTGTTGGAATGCACAGGGTCTGTGATGACTTTTGATTGTCCATGGTGTTAGCGGGGTGCCATTGACTGGGGCGGATGGTGTTGGTGTTCTTGCTCGACGAAGTGAAAGCTCGGCCCCCTAGATGTATGTGCCGTGGAAATTTTTATTTTTTGGGGTGGGGGTAATTTCGGGGGTGAATGCGGCGGGCAGAAATCTCCTATTGTGGCGCACATCGCTTCTTAACTAAGAAAAAGCTGAAAATTCACAGATCAAACAATATTTATATGATAAGTATTATGAGAAAGCTTCTCACAGGTGGACAATGATAGGAAAGTGCCTATCCTGGGCAGCGAGGGAGAATGAAAACCATCCCCAACATTCGCTCTCTCAGAAAGGCACACAATGCTCATCCCTAAACCAGCAAAATTTGCCACCCCCATCGCGGTTACAGTAGCCCTCATTGCAGGGGGTATCGCAGCACCAGCACAAGCCCAAACCGCATCTGCTGACCTCAGCAGCGACACCGGGTCCGCTAACGGCCTTTCTTCCCAGGCCTCCAGCAAAGTCGCCAGCATAGAACCAAACACTGTACGGGCAGAATCCATCTACATCTACACCAACGGCGTACGCGTAGTCAACGGCCGCAAACCGGTACGCAAAAGTCCAGCCCTCAACCACCTATCCCAAGACTGGGCAAACCACCTAGCCCAAGATGGCGAACTACAACACCGCCCCAATCACTGGGAATACTATCCCTCTAGCATCCCGGCGGGCGGAGAAAACGTACTCCAAGCATGGGACGACTATTCCAACGCTCAGCTAGTTAAATTGTGGGCCGATTCTCCAGGGCACCGGAAAATCCTTCTTGACCCTGACGCAAAATCTGTTGGCATAGGAGTTGCCAAGGATAAAGACGGAAAACTCTTCGCAGTCCAGAACTTCGGACGATAAACCAAAATCAGGCTTCAGGCTTCGAAGCTGATAAAGGCGTCACTAACAACCGCGTCGCATTTGCAGTAAAAGGTGACGCCTCTTCTTCTTTGTAGACATTAAGCAAAAGCTTGTACTAAACTCAGGTTCACTCGGTTTTGCTCGTTGAATCCGGGTGCCGGCAGTTCATTTTTGTGGAGTCTCCTTTGAGGGAATGAACGAAGAATGAATGATGTGGACTGCTGGTCTTTTGGAAGGTCACTAGGCTTTTTCGGGCGGCGTTTGTAGGGAACGCTGTAACCTGGTGGCCTTTCTTTTATGGCGTGAGGTGAATGCCACAGTCTCAGGCGTAGAATTATTAGATTCTTAATATTAGGGTAGGTATTGTCAGCCAGTTGATTTGTTCTGGTTGACTTCCAGGGTTACTCATTCCCTGGTCTCCCATCGCATTTCGCCTGTGTTGTATGTGATGGGTTCTCTGGGAGAAGGCCACCAAGCTCTTGTTTCATCCTTGTAGTTATGTGCCTGGTGGCCTTTCTTCTGATTATGTGGCCTCCGTTCGTTAGGGGACCATCCTCGGGTTATTGCGCGAGGCATTCCTTGGCGGCGTTGGTGCCGTCGTACGGTCCGCCTGGGGTCTCGGGCCAGTTGAATAGCTCGGCGGTTCCAGGGTTGGCGGAAGTGATGGGGCCACTGCCGTCTTTAGGAGTGGTGAAGTCTGCGGCAAACGGTTCATCTTCACCTTCCCAGGTGATGTTCGCAGCAATGAAGTTATTGTCCTCGCCCTGGACCATGACAGCCTTGTCCACGGTGGCGTGAGCACCGTCGTCCCACTTGTCGCCACCTATGATTCGCTGCATCGTTTCATCTGGCACCGGCTGGCATTCCCAGTCTTGGCCGGCGACGTTTACAGTTTTGCTTTCTTCTTGTTGCGTATCAGCGTTGCTGCATCCTGTGAAGATGAGTGTGGAGAGTACGAGGAGGGGGAGTAGCTTTTTCATGCTGCTGTCCTTTCGTAGAGGGAATTTTTAAGGCTTTAAAACTTGATGCGTGGTTCTGCACCGGACTCAAGGGCGCGGACTCGGTTGTGCATGATGAATGCGTCTATCAGCCACCAGATTCCGAAACCTCCTGCGGTGAACAATTGGATTATGCCGATTCCGATGTTGCCGAGGTAGAAACGATGTCCGCCGAAAAGGCCTAGGAAAAGCCACAGGAACCACAGCAAAGGTAGGCTGATATGCGTTGCTGGAAAGTATTGCGGCGCATAACCGCCATCGGCCTGGTAGCGGCCTTGCTGCGAATCCTGGAGGTAAGGGGAGGGCTGGGCATGCGATTCTTGCCAACCGCCGTATGGACTGGTGTGTCCTTGTTCGAGCTTTCTCCGGGCGCGGTATTCCTCAACTCTACGGTGTGTTTCCTCTGACCGCTGCTCTACTTCTTCCTCGGTCATCCCGTGGGCTTCCACCCAACGTGGGTCCCAGTATTCCTCAATGTAGTTGCTGAAGTTCGTCCACGCTTTTCGGTTTGCTGCGGTGAGCTCCACGCCATCGTTTTCTAATTCTGTTTCTGCTTCTGCCATGGTGGGCATATCTAACCGCACCGAAGCGTAGAAGTCTTTCTCTCAATCGCGGCTAGTCCATACGCGGCCAGGGACTTCGATGGTGCCGCCGGCATCGTGGACGGCGCATGCAAGTTGCCACCAGTAATCCATGTCTTCTTCTGGTAACCAGCCCAGAGTATGGATTGATTCGCGAACGATAATTGCTCTGTCCATGCCGTAGTAGTTGGTGACGGGGAGTAGCTCAAGGTCGAGTTCAATCTCTTCCCCTGGGGCCGCTGAATTGTCTTCGGCCAGTTCACGAAGGTTGGAAAAGAATAAGCCTTCGCGGTCGACTTCTTGGGTGTAATCTTCGCCAAGAATTTTTAGGAGGGTCATTAGGCTACTTGTCTTTCGTGTAGGGTTTGCCAGGTTTTTAGGGCTTTGACTGTGACGCCTAGTTCGTGGGCTAGGACGTTGGGGTGTGGTCCGTAGATTGCCTCTGTGGTGGCGTAGTCGGTGGAGTTGATGACGAGTCGGGCGGCGAACCTGTCGGCGCGTATTTCGTGGGCGCCGTGGTGGCCGGGAGGGTCACCATAGTGAGCATGACCTAGCTCGTGGGCTAGGGAGCACAGGGTGGTGGCATCGTCCATGCCGAGGCGGAGCGTGATGGTGTTTCTGCGGGGTATCCACGCCGCTTTTGGCCCGCCACGATGCCACCGGATTCGATACCCGCGCCGCTGCGCCACATCAATGAGGGTATCAGAGTTAATCAATCAAATCCTCACCTCGTTTCTCCCGTTCTTCCTGCTCGTTGGGTGACGAGTCTGCGGCGTATTCGTCGGGGGAGTAGTCAAACTCGCGGACAACACCATCATCGTCATCATGCAGTGAAGCAGACGGGCCGGACACGGGGGTACCCGCACGACGAGAAGCTAACTCGTCTATCTCATTAGCGCGGGTAGCGGGATTGAGTCGGCGCGCTAGTTCAATCGCGAGTTCTCCATCCTCTGTGGTGTCCAATAGTTTGCCGTTGTTGTCCAAGTGGCTCATGGCTTCCGCTTCGGTGATATGGCCGAGGTCTACCAGTGCGTCGATGGGGTTTACGTGTAGTCCTCGGCTGACCTTGATTATTTCGTCAGCGGTGAGTCCGTCTTGGGTTAGGCGGCGGGTCACGGTCGGGCGTGATGCTCCGATGAGTTTGCCGATTGTTTCTGCGGTTACCCGTTGTCCTGTCGCGGACTTGTACCAGTCTCGGTAATCAATCATGCTCACATCATAATGTGTCAAAAATGACGCACGCAACCCGTGTTTAGCTTTACAAACGAAAAATGGGTGCCCCCATAGTGAATCACAATATTGACATTATGGTGCAAATGATTCATTGTTGAATCAGCCGAGCGAAAGGAGGAGACAAAATGGCTCAGTTCTTAATCAGTTTGGACGAGGTAGAGCGCGTTAAGAAATTAAACCGAATCGGCTCAACAGTCGAACTAGCGCAACGCACCAACGTGTCCCGTTCGACCTGGGGACGCGCACTAAGCACACGAACCCCCAAGCCGGACGTGCTTCAAGCACTCGCAGCCCTCGGCGCTAGGCCAGACCGAATCCTCGTTGCCGATGATTTGGAAGCCCTAACCGCATAAGAAAAGGCCCGGTGCCAGAACACCGAGCCAAAAGAGGCTACTCAATAAGGAGCTTAACACAATGGATAACCAACTGGTTCATGCCAATACTGACGGGACCCTAACCACCACTTCGGAGATTATCGCCGGCGGCGTTGGGATTCAGCACAAGAACGTGTTGGAGACGATTCGTAAGAACCAAGCAGACTTCGAGGAGTTTGGCCCCATCGCGTTTGAAACGCGAAAGGGTGCCGCGCTTCCTCAGGGCGGATACGGCAAGTCCACCAACATCGCGGTTCTGAATCGTGAACAGGCAATGTTCGCCATGACCTTATTCCGTAACACGCCGGTGGTGGTTGATTTCAAGAAGAACCTGATTAAGGCCTTCGTGGCTATGGAAAACCAACTGGTACAAGCCGAACATCAGTTGAATGCTTTGATGCGTGAGTCGCAGATGCGGATGGAGTTGTGTCAGGCGGCGAAGGGTTTGATTCATCCGGACCATTTGGAGGCGAAGGCGCGGATTGTTTTGGCGCGTGGTTTGGGTGAGGTGCCGGAGTTGGACCCGGAAACCCGGCCACTGTATACGGCGGACTTTTTGAAGTCGAAGAACCTGTCCAACAAGAAGATGAAGTCCGTGGCGCCGATGTTCGGTAAGCGCATGAAGGCACTGTACACGCTGGAAAAGGGACGCGAACCAGAAAAGTATGACCTCACCCTGCCTAACGGTCAGGTGCGCCAGGTTAACGGCTACACCGAGGCCGACCGGGAGCTGATGCAGCAGGTGTGGGATGAGTACTACGCCTAGCGCATATGTAAAAGCCACGTGTGTGGGCGGTATTGGTCGAATGCGTTTAGAGGAGTGTTGTTGATGTTTACCAGTCTATGGTCTTGGCTGCGGGGCCGTGGGGCCAGCCGGGGAAGTTCTGTTGGTCGGTTGGGGAATTATGAATTGCCTTCCACTTTCCGAGTGGCGAGTGCCGGCGCCGATGGAGGTGTTCGAATGGACGCCATCGCCATTGTTGAGCCTCTTGAGCCAGGTTCATCCGGAGTGCTTGATACCGAATCTTGTTTTTCAGAATGGCAGGATGTGGAGTCTGCCATGCGACATGTAGGTGTACTTTATCCAGGTCGCTACACGGTATTTTTAGAACCTTCGGGCCGAATTTTTCTCCAGGCTGAAGCTGAGTCTCGGGGTAGAGGTCCCAGTGTTCGCCATTGTCCCAGAGGAGGGACATCTTGACTCCGTAGAGGGGTTGGAAGCCCTGGTAGTGGAGTTGTATTTCGATTTCGTCAATGGGCTCTTTCATTCCTGAGATGACGGTGGGGGTTCCGTAGTTGCTGAAGCCCATTGCTATTTGGTGTGCACCGTCGTATTGGCGGGCGTATTGGAGTTGTTTGATTCCTAGTAGTAGTGCGGCAAGTCCGGTTATTGCGCTTATGAGTGCGGTTATTGCCATGGATTTATTTTAGCCCGACTTAGCAGGCGCTGAAATAGCGTCACTTTTCGTCACATCGAGGGTGTATCAGTACCCGCTAATAACGTCACGAGACTTTAAGCGCTAGGTAGTCCATCCGGGGAGCGTGGCCCCGGTAGCGCACAGGGTCTAAAGGCCCGAGCTGTATTGAGAACTGAATTAGTGAAGAGCGCCGGATGATACGGGCTAGGTGAGCATGTTTCTTAGATTGCCATGACCCTAGCAAGCAGTAATGCAGGAACCTCGCCCTGAGTGGCGGGAGGGAACGAAGGGCGCTGACAGAAATAACAGGCCTGAATGGATAAAACACAATTCTTTTACACCTACTACAGGGGCTAAAGAAATTTGTGCTTACAAAAGACTCCGGGGTTCGATTCTCCGGCAGGCCACTAGGGGTTGTTAAGGGCGGGTTGGACACTGACCGCTTCAAGGGCAGTATCCCAGGATTTTGGCGGTTTCAGCACTTGCCGCTGCTGCGCTCTGCTGCACCTGCATCCCCGTTTATTTTTCGGAAGTTTTCATGGTGAAGGCCCCTGCATGAACTAAGAAGTGCAGGGGCCTTACCCGTGATTCAACCTCTTCTTTTCAGAAAGGGCGTTATGGATTGTATCAGGAAATGGTTTACCGCGAAGGAGTCTGCTGAGTATATGGGTATGCATCCGGAGACGGTGTATCGATTTTTGCAACGTAAGGAATTGCGCTCGGTGAAGACTGGGCGCACGTACCGCGTCAAGCCTGAGTGGTGCGATGCTTTTTTGATGGGGGAGAACCAATGGGCTTTATAAAACGCATGTTCCAACGAACTAATCGAACTTTTGTAATGATTTGGAGGTAGATGATGCGTCAGATTACGACTTCTGAGGCGAAGGCTTATATGAGGGATGTTGAGGCTCGGTTGAAGACGATTTACAACCTTGCTCATCTTCCTGAGAAGACTCGTCGTCAAATTCTCACGCTTGCTAGTGGTGCCAATAGTGTGACCGGCCAGATTTCTGCTTATGAGAGGAGGTTTTGTCATGTGCGTAAGTAATCGCTCGGAGCGCCGTGAGCCGACGTATAAGGAGTTGGCGTATTGGCAGGATGTTGCCGCTAAGCGGGTGCGCCTGTGTTGGGCTACTGGTGTGTTTGGCGGCATGGTTGGATTTGTTTTCCATTGGGTTATTTCGGTGCCGCCAGTATGGATGTAGGAATTACGTTAGAACAGGCGTACCAGAAGTTTCACCCTGTTCTCTATAAGGGGGAGTGGGTGGTGAACCTTGGGGATGCGCCGCGTAGGTATCAGACGTTGAGGGCAGCGAGGGAGTATATCAAGCGCTGTTATGAGCAGCGGGACCGCTGCCTTTACGCGAACTGCCTACTTGAGGGTGAGGACATTCCTGGTATGGGGGTTGGGTTCCGGTTCTGTGAGCGCCATGCGAGGAATGCGAAGAAAGTTCTGCGTGAGTCGAATAAGGGCACCACGAGTTTTAAGAGGAAGAACTAAATTGAGGACATTCAAACCAGAGAATAATGATGAGTGGTTCGAGTTCCGCCGCCAGCACCTCACTTCAACGGAGCTAAGGGATCTGCTTTTGAGCAGTACTGCTAGACAGTGGCAGGAACTGCGCGAGCAGAAAGAAACAGGGAAGCGGTGGGGCGGTAATGACTACACGGTTTGGGGCACTGCCCGCGAACCCGTGCTGGCGCCGCTTGTGGTGGAGGTTGATTCGCGTCTTGTGTACAACGCGGACCCGCAGACCATCATCATCAACCCTGATGATGAGCGCCTGTGTGGCACCCCGGACCTGTTCAGTGAGGACGGGGAGGTGATTGGTGAGATTAAGACCGCTAAGCACCCGTTCACTGGTGGGTATTGGCATGATTGGTGCCCCGACGGGTACTACCTGCAGGTGCAGGCAAACATGTGGCACACAGGTGCCGAAGCCTGCGTCCTCCTCGTTGAGTACTACCAGGAGCAGGACGGCGAGTTCAGCCCCGTGGAGTACGAGTATCAGGTCATCCACTACGACCCCACGGTGGTTAAGGAAATGGAGACTACCGCCAATGAGTGGTTCGCCTGGCTGGAAGGCACCACCCCGGATTGGATGGGTGAGGTCACCAGCCTAGAAGACGCCGACGAGGTAGAAGACCTCGTAGCGCAACTAGCGGACGCGGAAGAAAAATCCGCCAGCTGGTCTGACCTAGCCAAGACGTACAAGAAGGATTTGTTGAAACTGCTTGGTGATTCCTACGCGGGTACGCACGCCGGCTACAAGGTGAGTGTTTCCACCACCAAGGATTCTAAGACTTTCGACAGTAAGGCGTTTAAGACCGCCCACCCAGACCTCTACGCCGAGTTCAACACCAAAACCCGCCGAGGCTCCACACGCCTCCGCCTAACAAAGGTCGTCAACTAATGCCCCTGTTCTCCCCGGAACCTGCCTACATCAACAAGCAGGAAAAGAAACTCGCACTCAATCAACTGGAATCCTATGTCCTCGCCTGGACACGGGACCACGGGGAACACTGGTCCGAATTGCGCGACCTGTGCCACGAGATAGAAACCACCATCGACCAGGAACGACAGAACCTATGAACAAACCAAGCGACATGCCGTATCGCCGCTTAGAGGTAGCACGAACAGCCACCGACGCCAACTACGCAGCATTGACCGCATTCGCAGACCAAGCCATCTACCTCATCCAACACTTCACCGAACACGGCCACGACCTAGAAACAGCCCTCACACTCACAGAAATCACCCTCGACCGATTCGACGACGAAAGGAACATCTAAATGAGCAACGAAGAAGAATGGAGAAACGTACCAGGATGGGAGGGGTTTTACCAAGTTAGCAACTTGGGAAATGTACGCAGCGTGACTCGTTCCGTCACACGAAAAGACGTCCAGTTACGTACCTACCAAGGAAAACTACTAAGACCTGGTACCAACAGAATCGGGTATCCAGTTGTCGTTCTAAGCAGACCAGGTAGGACCATAACTGCGAAAGTCCACCGGCTAGTTCTTCTCGCTTTCGTCGGACCATGCCCATCTGGTAACGAGGCCTGCCACAACAACGGAAACCGACAAGATGCCCGGCTGGAAAACCTCAGATGGGATACCCGCTCCGGGAACCAACTCGACCGGAGAAAGCATGGAACGGACCACCAAGTACGTAAAACACACTGCCCACAAGGGCATCCCTATGACGAGCAAAATACGAAAGTAATCCCGTCTCGTCCCACCGCCCGTTACTGCCGCCAATGCCACCGAGATAGGTCCGAAAATCGCTGGCACACCCTAAAGAACAAGGAGAACACCAATGCCTAATGAAATCGCAACCAACAGTTTTGAGAACAATCTATCGGTGCAGATGAAGCATGCGGAGATTCTGTCTCAGGCGAACATGATTCCAGACAAGTTCAAAGGCAACCCCGCTAACGTGCTCGTAGCCCAGGAGCTGGCACAGTCTATGGGTGAATCCACGTGGGTAACCATGTCGGAGTTGTACTTCGTAGGCAACGTGCCCACCTTTTCCGCTAAGTACATGCGTACCCGTGTCCGCGCCGCGAAGCACATTCTGCGCGAATCCTTCGACCCGGAAACCATGACCGCCACCTGCACCATCATCCGCCATGATGACCCGGATTTTGAGCACACTATCCGCTGGGATAAGGCCAAGGCTGAAGCGCATGGCCTGTGGGGTAAGGGCCACTGGAAGAAGAACCCAGAGTTGATGCTGAAGAACCGTGCCGTGTCCGAGTGTGTACGAGAAGCCTGCAACGAGGTCATGGGTGGTGTGGACTACACCCGCGAAGAGGTAGAGAACGGCAACTTCAACACCGGACCAGTGACCGCTACCGCCACTCGTCAGGATGTGGCGCAGCAGGCCCTGTCGGCCCCGGCACCGAAGAAGAAGCAG
This sequence comes from Corynebacterium nasorum, assembly GCF_032821635.1. NCBI lineage: Bacteria > Bacillati > Actinomycetota > Actinomycetes > Mycobacteriales > Corynebacteriaceae > Corynebacterium > Corynebacterium nasorum. The sequence continues at coordinate 135,408 of NZ_JAVBIE010000006.1, forward strand.
GAACCGGAGAAGGAGCCGGAAGCGGGGGAGGATGACCAGTTCGTTGAGGACGTCAAGAACGCCCTCGCTGAACTCACCAGCCCCGAGGCAGTCACCGACTTCATGAACGAAATCCGCGAAGAAAGTGATGTGCCCCAAGCAGTCCTCGACCTCGGACGCACCCGCTGGAACGAACTACAGGAGAACAAATAAATGATTGACCTCATTACACTCACCGGCGGACTCCCGCGGGACGCAGAATTACGCTTCACGCCACAGGGAGCAGCGGTGGCTAACTTCACCCTAGCTAGCTCAGACAATAGGTTTGACCAGGAGCGGAACCAGTGGGTAAAGACTCGCAACATGTACCTGGACGTGACTATTTGGAACGAGGCGGGCAATAAGCAAAATCCCACCCCGTGGGCTGAAATGGCAGGCCAGCTCAAAAAGGGCGACCAGGTAGCCGTCACAGGCAAGCTCGTAACCCGCTCGTGGGAAACCAAGGACGGGGAGAAGCGCAGCAAGATAGAGTTCAACGCGATGCGCTACTACACGCTCCCCGCCGCGCCACAACAGCAACCGAATCAGGCACAGCAATCATGGGACAATGCCGCGCAAAATGGGCAGACTGCTACCTCGGGCGCATGGTCGACCCCGCCGGCACAATCGGGGCAGCAGAATCAGGAGCCACCATTTTAAATGAGGTATGTAAAGATTCAAGCCGCCGAACTTCCCGAATACAAAGGCAAAAGGGTGGTTCTCTTCCCCTCTACCTTTGACCCAGAGAAGATTGCCGACCGCATCACCTACGCCGCCGAATACGACGGCACGGTTCACGGCGCCACCAGAGACGGACGCTTCGCTCTCAAAGCAACCTCCACCGTCCTCGTTGACCCCACCACATAACCCCGCCTTTTAGGACCTCAACAGTCCACCTGGCGGGGTTCTTTTTGCCCCGCGATGAAATACCAGCAACTTTACGAACACCTCATAGCCGATATTCGCCAACTCAAACTCGACTTCGAAACCCTCGCCGCAGGCAGCAGCCTCTACCGCGATGCTTACTTCGACGCCGCAGACATGACCAAATTCATCCTCGAAAAAGACGAACAACGACACTGAAAGGAACCAACATTGCTTTATTACTCCTTGGATAAGGATGCGTATCAGCCTCGGTTTGCGTATAAGAGTGATGCCGGCATGGACCTTGCCCTATCCCACGACCTGACAGTGCCTGTGGGTGGTCACCGCATAGGGGACGCAGGTGTTCATGTGGCTATACCGGAAGGCCATGTGGGCATGTTGTTTGTGCGTTCCAGTACTGGAATCAAGAAGCACCTCGTACTCAGCAACGGCACCGGCATCGTTGATAGCGGGTATCGCGGCCCCATCAAAATCAGTCTCCACAACACCGGCACAACCGGCCAACGAATCACAGCCGGCCAATACATCGCACAACTCGTCATAACCCCTACCCACAACCACGACATCTGCGAAGTACCCGAACTCCAACACACCCGACGCGGCATCAACGCAATAGGAAGCAGCGACTAAATGCCCACCCATAAGCAGCGTGAGGACATGCGCGCCTACCTCGAATCACGCGACGTGTACTGCGCCAGGCCAGACTTCCTCGACGCACTCATCCAACTATTCCAATCCATAGAAAAGGAGGTACAAGACGATGACTTGGTTCAAGGTTGACGATGGCTTCTACGACCATCCGAAATTTCTTGACGTGCCTAACGCAGCCATCGGTTTGTGGACCAAATCCGGCGCATGGTGCGGCAAACATCTGACGGATGGAGTCATCCCAGCAAGCCAAGTTAAACGGTTTAAAGGTACAAAATCTCAAATAAATGCACTCGTTTCTGCGGGCATTTGGGTTGAAGATAGGTCCGAAAACGGTGCGAAAGTGTTCCGCTTTCACGACTGGAATGGGTGGCAACCCACACGCGAACAGAAGCTAAAAGAGCGCGAAGAAGCAGCCGAAAGACAACGCAAATCGCGCCACCGAAAACGTCAAGAGCAGGGAGAACACGAAAATGTCACGCGTGACTCACATGTGACAGGTCAACGTGACATCGCTGTGAGTCACAGAACGGTGTCACACTGCCCCGACCCGACCCGACCCGACCACAGAACCTAAAGGTTCTGTAGTAGAGACCACCACCGCAAAAGCGGATGGTGGCCCCAGCCCAGACACAACCACCAAACCGAAAAAGAATCACCCCCTCCCCAAAGGCTGGGAACCAAAACCTGAGACCGTCAACAAAATCCGCACAGAACGACCAGACCTCGACCTCACCACCGAACACGAGAACTTCTGCGACTACTGGCACTCCATCACTGGAGCCAAAGCACGGAAAGCCGACTGGGACGCAACATGGCGAGTCTGGATGCGCCGACAAAAACAAAACACCACCGGCCAGCCTCAAAAATCCAAATCCCAGCGCTACATCGAACTAGGCGAACGCATGGCACGCGAACTCGAAGCCCAAGAAGCACAAAGACCACAACCCACCGGAACGAAACAACTCGAACCGCCCTTTTAGGAGACACCTATGCCACAAGCCGAAAACATGAGACTCGCATCCCAAATCATCGCCTATGGCTCCGCAGCAGCCCCCAACAAATTCCCCAAAGACGACCCCATCGTCCTCAACGTCTGGGCAGACGTCCTAGAAACCATCAACGTCCCCGACAACGTATGGCCCGAAGCCATCCGCTACTGGGCAGCAACCACACACACCGACACCATGGCCGGCCCCTGGGACATCATCCACGCCGCCAAACAAGTCATCAAGCAGTGGGAACGCGACGAATCAAAGAAATACATCCTCGAAGCCCACAGGTGGAAACACCGCGTAGCCCGCGCCAAACGCAACTACGGCGACCAGTTCACCCTCGACAAAGTCATCCCACCGCCACATTGGTCCGGCATTGACGCCACCCAAGACCCAGACGGCCTCGACGTGGTGGAAATAGCCCGCGCCGGATGGCACCGCGCCCAACAACAACCCCCAGAGGTGGAAATGCAACCCGAGGAGTTCTTCCAACGCCTCAAACGCAACATCAACAAGAATCGCCTACCCGCACCAGGAGAAGGCACACAACCACCCCAAAACACCCCCTAAAAACCCCACAGAGCGCCGAACACAACACCAGTGGGCAATCAGTCCAGAACGAAACCAAAACCCGTTAGAAAGGCCACAAATGGCACGAAACAGAAACAGCGCCAAACAAGCCGGCGCCAGATTTGAGCGCCAAATTGCTGATTTCCTCCGGGACAATCTCGACGACCGCATAGACCGACGAGTCAAAACCGGCGCTAAAGATTGCGGCGACATCGCCAACGTCCGCGACTCCCACAACCGCCGCATCGTCATCGAATGCAAAAACACAACCCGCCCAAACCTCGCAGGCTGGATAAAAGAAGCCCACCAAGAAGCACACAACGACAACGCCCACATCGGGGTAGTGGTGCATAAGCGCCACGGGAACGCCAACCCCGCAGACCAATGGGTAGCGATGACCGTAAACGACCTAATCCAACTACTCACCCCACCCCAAGGAACAAACCAATGATTTACCCCTGGCCCTTTGATGACACCAACGAACCCAACCCAGACGAAGAACAAGAAGACGACTCCTGGCAAGACCGCGCCTACGACCAATGGGCAGACCGATAACCAACACAAGGAGAAACAATGACCAACCCAACCCGACAAGAAATCATCGACGCACACAAAGCCCTAAAAGAACTCGGCAAGTGGGCAAACGACCACCAGAACCAGTAAACAAGCCACAAGAAGCATGGCTCACCGCACGAACCATCTGCTATCGACTAAGGCGACAGGGGTACGACATCACACCCGAACTATTAAGAAAATGGGACGAGAGAGATAAAATCCGGTCCAACGCCAAAGAAGGACAGAAAACGAAGTATTCTTTAAATGACTGCGTAAAACGTTTGCCTCGACCCCAGATGCAACCTAGGAAGGAATTTGATGGTACGTGTTGAAATCGCTCCTTCCGTTCTTTTATGGGCTGTGGAACGTACACGGATTCCAGTCGAGCACCTTAAAAAAATTTCCGACTTCAAGTTGGTCGATAAATGGCTCGAGGGAGAGAAATTCCCCACGCTCAACCAGGCGGAAAGTCTAGCTAAACGCGCACGGATACCGTTTGGATATCTATTGCTAGATGAGCCTGTAGACGACAGTGTAAAAGTCGCCGACTTCAGAACTGTCAACAGCGGAGAACGGATCGGTTACAGCCCTGATTTGGAAGAAGTTCTTCTCAACTCCGAGTCTGCACTAGAGTGGTACTCCGATTTCGTAACTGAAATGGGCGAAGAAACCCCAGCAGTTTGTGGCAAATATAGTCTTGAGGATGACAGCAAAAAAGCAGCTAGAGCAGTCTTAGAAGAAGTCGACTGGTTCCCTGGGAAAAAAGACGGCGCCCGAGACCGAGCTTTAATTCTCAGGGATGCGATTGAATCTCTCGGTGTTCTGGTCATGCGTAGCTCTGTCGTAGGCAACAGTACAAACCGAAAGCTTGATATTGAGGAGTTCAGAGGCTTTACCCTTCTCAATAAGGGGCACGCTCTTATCTTCATCAACACTTCAGATGCTGCAGTTGCCCAGCTCTTTAGTTTGGCTCACGAGCTAGGGCATGTCCTTTTGGGCGAAGCGGGAATTTCGGGCGAGAGGAACGAACACCGTCGTGTCGAAAGGTGGTGCAATAGTTTCGCTTCCGAGTTTATTTTCCCAACGGCTAGCGCTTTAGATCTGTTCAGCCAGTTCCGGAACTTGGAGGACTACGTAACAACGGCGTATCGACAATATGGCGTTAGTCGAGATACTGCCATCTGGACGCTATCCGACAGTGGTGCCATCACCCGCTTGGAAGCCCTCCATTACCTATCTGGTGAACCACTGACGAACCAAAGGAAAGATTCAAACAGAGGAGGAAACTTTTACAGTAACATCACCTCTCGACTCGGGCACAGGTTTTCAGACACGGTAACGTACGCCTTTGCCGAAGGACGCATCTCTCGTCAAGAAGCATCACGCCGTCTAGGTGTTCCGAAGACATCCACACTAGAGAGCCTAGTGAGTCAACTTCAAGGGATTACCCCAGGAGCATTGGTGTAGTTATGTACTTGGTCGACTCGAACATCATCATCGACGGTTTCAGAACCTATCCCCCAGATAGTTTTCCCAGCTATTGGCAAGCCATTGAAACCTTTGTCGGGACGGGAAAGTTCTTATTTCACGAAAAAGTTTGTGAGGAAATTCTCATACATGATGATGATAAATCGTCGTGGTTAAAGCGGACAGTTCCCCAGGACCGTTGGATACGTCGCGACGACGAACTAGAGAGTTATCGAGCTGTTGCTAAATGGGTACGAGTGGACAGACAGCCTGCATACAATCCTCAAGAAGCGCGACAGTTCCTGAACATCGCGGATTCTTGGTTGGTGGCCAGTGCCCACGCAAAGAGGTTTACTATTCTGACCAACGAGACCCCAGCTACACCAAAGGAGAAGAGGGTTAAAATACCGGACGCTGCAGAAGCCTTTTCTGTACCTTGTATCTCGAATTTGCAGTTCCTCCGCAAGCATAACCTCAGGTTTTAAGAGCCTGTCACGCTGTGTGTTGTCATCGACGCGACGACAAGCTATACCCTCAACACACGTTGGGGGTATTTGGTTTTGGAGGTCAGGCATTCCCGCCCTGTGGGGCATTACGCACAGGAGAACCCGGGCGCGAGGGGACCTGACCCCTGTTTGGTGGACACCTGATATCCAGCCCAGTCGGGCTGGAAGAAAGGTAATCTACCACCATGTCCAGGTACTCCGAACAGTTCAAACGCGATGCCGTGGCCCTCTACGA
>NZ_JAVBIE010000007.1:0-130423 GCF_032821635.1 Corynebacterium nasorum
CACCCGTTCGCCACTCGAGTACCCTGCAAGCAGGGCCTTTCCGTTCGACTTGCATGTGTTAAGCACGCCGCCAGCGTTCGTCCTGAGCCAGGATCAAACTCTCCACAAAAAAATTTCAGAAAAAATCCGAAACAGGCCGTGAAAAGCCCGAAACCCAACAAAAGAACAAACCACCACAAACCACAAAAGCCTGTGCTGGCGTCCAAAAAATTACTACAAAGAAAAAATAAACAGTCCCCTCAACCCGACGGGGTCAAAAAGAGGAAACCAAAAAAGTTGAACACAATCACATGCCAACCAATCCATCTCAATGCAGCCGAAACACCAAACAGCATTCAAAAAGGTACGTGTTCCACATACCCAACCGGCACACACCAACCAACAAACCAACCAAAAGGCTTATTGGCAGACAAACCAATCAACACACAACCATGCACACAAAAAATAAAAAGTACATTGGCACACTATTGAGTTCTCAAACATCATCACCACACAACAACCACACACTTGCGCATGTAGCTCGTCGTGAGCAGAAAATTTATTTTGTCAGGGCCTGTTTTCCTATCGCCGCTTCAGCCAGGAACTTTCTTGTTCCTGTGGGGCGCTGTCGGTCGCGCTGACTCGTATTAAGTTACACAGCGACTCAAACAAACACAAATCCCCAGGCCAACTACTATTTTGAGGACTTTAAGATACGCCCATCCATCCACTCATTCCGCCACCGTGGACATTTGCTCGGCGAATGTAGCTGGGGAGAGTCAATGCCCATACTGCATAGAAGGCCACCGCCAAGAAGAACGTGGCAATTGCGGAGATGGGGGTTTGGACATAAATGACGACTATTCCGGCTATGAGGACCGCATAGAGGATGAATAGGTACCAGTTCTTCGTTCCCAGAAATTCCAGCGTGACCAAAACCGGGGCGCAGGTCGCACTAAGCAATGCGATGGCCGTAACGAGTTCACTGTCATTCGTCAGTGCGGCGCTGATACTGATGGCTGCGAGGACAGGTATCAGGCCGAGCACTGCAGTGTGTAGGGCCCAATCTCTACGACTTCCTCCCATAACCGTGTATTCGCGGAGGGATTTTCTTAAGCTGCCCAAGACCGCCCCGAGCAGCACAACAGTCAGTACCCAGATGAAGATGCCGAGGAATTCGAGCACTGAAGCGGCGTCCTCATACTGGTAGAGAACTAGGCCAATCATCTGCGCCAAGCACGCTCCACACCATGCTTTGGCCTGCGGTCGATAGATCGTTTGCCCGGCCAAGTTGTGGGGGAACCAACCAAATCCGCTCGAAGGTTGCACGCCAACAGTGGTGTACCCGGAACGTTTCGGAGTAGCGCTGCGATACATGGCCCATACTGCCGCGACCGCATAGACAGGCAATGCCCACCACAGCTGCACGGTGAGCGCGCCCGCAGCTGCCGCTAGTGCAAGTAGTGCGACGAGAATGCGACGATGTTCGTTCCAGATTCTCGAACCCAGGCCCACTAGTTGATATTTCTGAAAGTTAGGTTCTAGGGAGGACACGAGCGCCACAGAAGCGATTACGGGAAGCGCACTCCACGTTCCCTCTGCCATGACTGGCATGACCAACAAAGCTAAAAAGAAGAAGGACCAGCTCCACCAATCGCCTAGGTACCACAGTAGTTTCATGCTCTCTCCTCCAATGCCAGCACCGCACGCTCTAAAGAGACCTCATTGACACGCAGGCCGTAGGCCTGGGCAATGCGAAAAATGGGATCGGTCGAAGCGGAGCGGGCGTCGATAAGCACACGGTCCCCTAAGGGCGTGGTTTGCCTACTCAGCGCAGGGAGGCCCAGCTCCTCGGCCGCTGCGGTGAGGGACTCGGATGGTCCGGTGAGCTCCAGAATTCCCTCGATGAAGTCATCGATGGGACCGGAAATGGGGTTATCACCCATCAGCGAGACGGTATCGAGGAGGCCCGCCACCTCATTGAGGTGATGGGTAGAAATGACCATGGTGCGGCCGTGTTCCTCACGCAGCACCTGATAAAAAAGCTCGCGGCGCTGTGTGTCTAGGCCGAGATAGGGTTCGTCGAGAAGCATGACTTCGCAGCCAGAAGCAACGGCGAAGATGAAGCCCACGGCAGACTTTTGCCCGCGGGAAAGGGAAGAATAAGCCTTGGCCGGCACATCGAAACGAACCAGCAGCTCATTAAACCGGTCATCGTTCCAGCGCGGCCAGCGTGTCTTTCCTATGACGCCCAGCTTTCCGATGCCCCAGGAATCCGGCAGCGGGTTATCAATCCCCATCAAAATGACTCGGTTGAGGACCGATTGATTATCAAAAGGCTGCTCCCCGAAGACCGTGATACCGCCTGATTGGATTTGGCCGGCGATCTTGCGCAGGAGCGTGGTTTTGCCTATGCCGTTGGGGCCAACCAGGCCGTGCGTCAGGCCATCGGCAAAGGTGAAATCTCGTGTCTTAATCATGAGTACATTCCTCGACTTTCTGCAACGCGATCAAATAGGTCATGGAGTTGGGCGCGGTGGTACCCCAGCCGCACAGCTTCATCCACAAGCGGGGCCATGTATTCCGCCGCAAAATCTGCCCTGCGGCGCTCACGGATTTTCGCCAAGGCACCGTCTGCGACAAACATGCCGATGCCGCGACGCTTATCCAGCACACCAATATCCACTAGGAGGCTTATCCCCTTGCGAGCGGTGGCCGGGTTGATGTTGTGGAAGTCAGCAAGCTCATTAGTGGACGGAGCCCGGTCCCCCTCGCCCAGGGTTCCGTCCACAATGGCGTCTTCCACCAAGGAAGCAATCTGGCGGAAGAGTGGTTGGGTGGAATTATCCATTAACCCTCGGTTCGTTGGTTCGTTACTTGTGTAACCAACCATATCGGCAACAACCCACCTCTGCAATACTTCCGAAGAGAAAACTTTTTTGCCCCTACTGCGCTGGGATTTTGTCCAAGGTTATCGACGTTTTGTGACTAATGGGGCACACTGGAAACCACAAAGAATTTTATTTAGAACAATTAGAACGGAACTTAGGAGCCATGCTTGAACGCACACTTGTCTTTGTCGATACCTCATACTTGCTCGCAAGCTTTTATAACTCATGGGACACCGGAGCTCGCGCGCAACTAGAAATCGATCTACCCGAGGTGGTCAGCACCATGGGTGGGATGATTGAGAACCAACTAGGGACGCCAATCCAGCGCCAGTACTGGTATGACGGCATTCCCGATACCGGCCCACACCGCTACCAACGGGCGTTGCGCACCTGCGAAGGCGTACAGCTACGCACTGGCCAGCTCATCGAATGGGGTGAGCGCCGCACCCAAAAGGCCGTGGATACCCGGTTGGTGGCTGATATGGTCATCGCCGCCATGAAGGGTCAATTCACTGACTTTGTCCTCGTCAGCGGCGATGCAGACATGATTCCCGGTGCCCAAGCAGCCGTGGACAATGGCATCCGCGTGCATCTTTATGGATTTGGCTGGGACTCCATGTCCTCCGCCCTGCGCCATGCGTGCGATTCCACCACCATTTTGGACCCGCGCGAGGACTTCGCCGATGCTATGGAATTGCAGGTATTGGAAGGCCCGCTTCCGCCAGTGGTACGCGAAAACGCGCACAACGACAGCGAGGAAATGCCGGAGCCGGACGAATGCGGCGAGCCTTCGGAGGTGGAAGCAGCCTTCGGTGCTACCGAAAAGCCCACCCCGGCCCCAACGCCCAAGCCAGCGCCGCCAAAGGCTGACACCACAGAGGACTCCGCTGCCGAGGAGGATGCTCCGGCAGAGAAACCAGCACCAAAGCCATCGATGATGGCTCCTCGCCGCAAACTGCGCTCTAAATATGTTCCGCTGCCAGAAGAAGTGTGGAGCTCGGCTGGATTCCAGTCCCCCTTTGACGTGGGCCAGCAATACGCCTCGTGGTGGTTCGATAACGCTGCTAGCACCGAGCAACGCGACCAGGCACACCTGCTTTCGGGCGGCGGGCTTCCCCCGGAGATCGACCGCCCATTACTGCAATTTGCCTGCGAAACCCTGCACGAATACACCCTGACCGAAACTCAGCGCGTGAACCTGCGCGATGGTTTCCACTCGGGGATTCGTGGGGTTTTAATTAACGTTCGCCGGCAGAATTAATCGCCGGACTCGAGCTCTTTCTTCTTCTTAATATCCGCCCGGATGGCATCAAGGCGCGCAGTCGCCTTCATGTCATTGCCGGCGGCTTTAATCTCACTAATGTGATCACCGCCGGTAGCATGCTGCAATTCTTGCGCGCCCAGGGCATCGGCGTAGCGCTTTTCAATCTTGGCACGCACAGAATCAAGAGTAGGCACGGAATCATCCGGGTTTAGCTGGTTCATGGATTCAATGGCCTGAGCGTTCTTTTCTTGCATCGCTGCTTGATCCGCTTGGGCCTCCAGCTGGCTAACCTGGGCTAGCTGCTCCTTCAAGCGCGCCTCAGACTGCTGCTGCTGGCTCTTGGCCTGCGCGGCAGCTTGCTCTGCGGCAGCGTACTGCTGCTTGACGTCTTCCAGTTCCTGCTCCACTGCAACCAGCTGAGAAGCAACAACTTCCGCAGCCTGGTTATATTCGGCAGCCTTTTGCGGATCCTCCGCCGCATCTGCCAGTTCCAATGCACGCTGGGTTTGAGATTGGTAGTCCTGCTGGGACTTCACCAGGCGGTCCATCTGCATTTCCAGCTGAGACTTATGGCCGATGATTTCTGCGGCGTGCTCAGAAATCTGCTGGTGCTGCTCCTTGGCTGCCTGAACAGCCTGCTGGATCTGCACCTTCGGATCAGCGTTCTCATTAATCTTCTGATCGAAGGAACTCATCATGTACTTCCAACCTTTGCTGAAAGGGTTAGCCATTATCTTCTCCTTTGGAAATAAAAAAGACGCTTTCTAGCGAGTTTAGCGATACTCACCAGAAAGCGCCGAGGAAGCTAGTAGGTATTAGCCCTGCGCATTTTGCTCTTCTACCTGGCGGCGGACCTCTGCCATGTCGAGTTCCTTAACCTGCTTGAGTAGGTCTTCCAATGCTGCAGGGGGCAGCGCGCCAGCCTCACGGAATACCAAGATGCCATCGCGGAAGATCATCAGCGTTGGAATGGACTGAATCTCCAGTGCGGATGCAAGGCCCTGGTTAGCCTCGGTATCCAGCTTGGCAAAGGTAGCATCCGTGTGCTCTTCGGAGGCCTTTTCAAAAACCGGTGCAAAGCGCTTGCACGGTCCGCACCAATCGGCCCAAGCGTCTACGAGCGTAATGCCCTCGCCGGTAACGGTTTCTTCAAAGTTTTCTTCGGTGACGTCGATAGTAGCCATGCTTGTTCTAACTCCTTTACGTATCGCTTTATTCCCCCAACGTACCTGAATCATCCTTGTCACATACCCCTAGGGGGTATAAAATCGGTACAGAAATCAACCCAAAGGAAGGATCATTATGAGCACCAAGAACTACACCGTAGAGGGCATGACCTGCGGACATTGCGAAATGTCAGTAAAGGAAGAAGTCGGCGAAATCTCCGGCGTTAGCGAAGTCACTGCAGACCACACCACCGGCGCGGTTACGGTTAGTGGCACCGATTTCACCGATGAACAGGTAGCGGCCGCTGTAACTGAGGCCGGCTACACGTTGAAGTAGGCACCGCCATGTCCCACTTGGACCTTGGCGTCACGGGCATGACGTGCACTTCCTGCTCCTCCCGCGTCGAGCGCAAACTCAACAAGCTTGACGGGGTAAGCGCCAGCGTCAACTTTGCCACCGAGGCAGCGGCCATCGAGTATGACTCCCAGACGGTTAGCCCGCAGGAGCTCATCTCGGTGGTTGAGGGCGCAGGTTACGGCGCTTTCGACATGGCCGAGACGAAGGCAGAGGATCCCCAGCCTAAGAAGGATGATGGCGACGCGTTGCTGCGCCGCACCATTGTCGCCGGAGCTTTATCGCTGCCGCTCATGGTGGTATCGATGTCGCCGGCCCTGCAATTTCCCAATTGGCAGTGGGCCTGCGCCATCATCGCTACCATCGTCTACATCTTTGGTGGCGCACCTTTCCACACCGCCACGTGGACGAACCTTAAGCACGGTTCTTTCACCATGGACACGCTCATCACCATGGGAACTTCGGCGGCCTACTTCTGGTCGCTGTGGGCACTGTTTGTCGGCAACGCGGGCGAGCCGGGCATGAAGATGCACATGTCGCTGGATGCAAACGCGGCACAAATGGACCACATCTATTTTGAATCCGTAGGCATGGTCATTACGTTCCTGCTGCTCGGCCGCTGGTTCGAGGCGCGGGCCAAAGGCCAGTCTTCGGAGGCGCTGCGGGAGCTGCTCTCCCTAGGAGCTAAGGAAGCCTCGGTACTTACCGCACAGGGCGAGCGGCGCATCCCTATTGCACAGCTGCAGGTAGGCGATGTCTTCGTAGTCCGCCCAGGCGAAAAGATCGCCACCGATGGCATCGTGAAGGCGGGCAACTCGGCCGTCGATACGTCCATGATTACCGGCGAGCCAGTACCCGTTGAGGTGAGTACCGGCGATGCGGTCACTGGTGCAACCATCAACGCTTCGGGCCGCATTGAGGTGCGAGCCACCAAGGTGGGCGAGGATACGGTACTGGCCCAGATGGCCCAGCTCGTCACAGATGCCCAAACCTCCAAGGCACCAGTGCAGCGCCTCGTGGACCGCATCGCGCAGGTCTTCGTCCCTGTGGTGATTGCGGTAGCTGCGCTTACGCTGATTGTTCACCTCTTCTTCGGCGGGATAGCCCCGGCCTTTATCGCCGCCGTATCCGTTCTCATTGTGGCCTGCCCATGCGCCATGGGCTTGGCGACGCCCACCGCTATCCTCGTCGGCACCGGCCGCGGGGCACAGCTCGGGCTTGTCATTAAGGGCCCGGAAATCTTGGAGTCTACGCGCCAAATCGACACCATTGTGATGGATAAAACCGGCACGGTCACGGCTGGAGAGATGTCCGTTACCGCCGTCCACGGTGACGTGCTCGAGCTGGCCGCGGCCGTCGAGCACAATTCCGAACACCCCATCGCCCGTGCCATTGCCCAGGAATGCAGCGTGGAACCGGCTACCGAATTCGCAGTAGTTCCAGGCGGCGTGGAAGGAACTGTAGAGGGGGTCCGAGTGGGCGTCGGCAAGCCGCAAGGCCCCTTGGGGGACTTAAAAGCACCATTCCGCGAGGCACAAGACTCTGGTGCCACGCCGGTGGTTGTCTCCGTGGACGGCCAACCTGCCGGAATCATTGAGGTCCGCGATACCATCAAGCCCAGCTCTGCCGCCGCAGTGGCACAGATGAAGGAACTTGGGCTTACCCCTTACCTGCTAACCGGTGATAACGCTGGAGCCGCCCACGCCGTGGCCGCCGAGGTAGGAATCGAGCACGTCAGAGCCGAAGTCCTCCCAGAAGACAAGGTAGATAGCATCAAGGAACTGCAACGCTCCGGGCATACCGTGGCGATGGTCGGCGACGGCATTAACGACGCCGCCGCCCTTGCCCAGGCGGACCTTGGGCTCGCCATGGGCGCGGGTACCGACGTGGCAATTGAAGCCTCTGATATCACCCTGATGAACGGCGATCTACGCTGCGCTGCTGATGCCATTCGGCTCTCGCGCCGCACGCTAGCAATTATCAAGGGCAACCTTTTCTGGGCCTTTGCCTATAACGTCATACTCATTCCTGTTGCCGCGCTTGGCCTGCTCAACCCATTATTTTCCGGCCTCGCGATGGCACTGAGCTCGGTTTTTGTGGTTACCAACTCACTACGCCTGAAAGGTTTTTCTGTTCAGCGATAGTATTATCGCATGCTCAGCCGCACCGAACGTCTCGATCGCCTTCCCGTCACCTCTAAGCACAAGCGCCTACTCTTAGGTTCCGGCCTTGGATGGGCGCTTGATGCTATGGATGTCGGGTTAATCTCCTTCATCATGGCCGCCCTTGCCGTTCACTGGGATCTAGGTGCCAGCCAGACCTCCTGGTTGGCCTCGGCAGGCTTCCTTGGCATGGCGCTCGGTGCAACCTTTGGCGGATTGCTGGCAGATAAATTCGGCCGCCGCAATGTCTTTTCTCTCACCTTGCTTGTCTACGGCTTGGCAACAGGGGCATCCGCGCTAGCTGGGGGACTTACGGTTCTCATCTTCTTCCGATTCATCGTTGGGTTGGGCCTCGGAGCCGAGCTACCAGTTGCCTCCACGCTCATATCCGAATTCGCGCCTCGGCGGGTCCGCGGAAGGATGGTAGTCATTCTCGAGGCATTCTGGGCCTTGGGATGGATCCTTGCGGCCATCATCGGCACTTTCGTGGTGAGCACATCTGAATCCGGTTGGCGCTGGGCCCTGGCCCTTGGCATGCTGCCAGCCGCGTATTCAATCTATGTGCGCCGCGGTCTACCAGAATCTGTGCGTTTCCTTGAATCCAAAGGCCGCCATGATGAGGCCGAAGCTATCGTTGCCAGTTTCGAAGCCGCGGCGGAAAATCGCCCGCTGGACGATGCCCTCCCAGAGCCCACACCTTCCCCCGCAGCGTCTATCTGGAGTCCGCAGCTACGAAGGAGGACCGCGGCGTTGTGGACCATTTGGTTCTGTGTAAACCTCTCCTACTATGGCGCCTTCATCTGGATTCCCTCTCTGCTAGTAGCCGACGGTTTCTCCCTAGTGAAGTCTTTTAGTTTTACCCTCATTATCACCCTTGCCCAGCTGCCTGGCTACGCGGTGGCAGCTTGGCTCATCGAGCTCTGGGGCAGGCGGGTAACCCTCGCGGTATTCCTGCTCGGCTCGGCAGCAGCAGCCGGCCTATATGGAGCAGCAGCTACGGAAGCATTGATCATCCTGGCTGGTTGTCTGCTCTCCTTCTTCAACCTCGGCGCCTGGGGAGCCCTCTATGCCATCGGTCCGGAGCTGTATCCCACTTCATTGCGAGGGCGTGGTACGGGAGCGGCAGCAGGCTTCGGTAGGCTAGCATCTATTGCGGCCCCACTAATCGTCCCGCCACTGCTTGCTGCGGGTGGGACGGCCTGGTTATTTATTGTATTCGCCGCAGCATTTGGCATTGCGGCTGCCGCCGCCTTCAGTCTGCCCGAGCAGAAAGGAATAGCGCTTGCTCAGTAGGCTCTCCCTCGCCGCGTGGACGGCCGTTATGGTCGCATTGACCACGCTCAAGCCTTTCTACCAAATCGGCTATTTGTGGAAACCGGAAAATCAGCGTGCGCGAGAACTGCGCTGGGTGCCGCTGGATTAATTCTCCGGCGGCAGCTGGTTTGGTCCGCTATTTGAGTACGCGGGAAACACGGCCTTCTTTATCCCGTTTGGAATGCTGGTGTTTAGTCTGTGCCGTTCCACTAAAACCACTGTGGCGTGGGGATTTGGCCTGAGCCTAATGCTGGAGGTGTGCCAATATGCGTTTGCCCTTGGGCGAACGGATATTGATGACCTCATATTTAACACCGTGGGCGCACTCATCGGTGCGGCGTTCGCCCGCCTATGTGGCGAACGCTTCTTCCCCGTCTGGCGCTGGTTAGCGCTTGCCGCAGCTGCGGTTTTCCTGGTGTTGGTTATCCTCGGCCCACGATTGGGCGATCCCAATGCGGTGGTCGACCTGTAATTTATCCGTGGGCCATATTGACGAACTTGGAGTAGTGCAGCTGGTGTGCCACCTGCACGGTATCGATTGGACCGCCACGGTGCTTGGCTAGGATAATATCCGCCTCGCCGGCGCGCTCATTATCGCGATCCTGGGAGTCAGGACGGTACAGCAGCATGACCATATCGGCGTCCTGCTCCAAGGAGCCGGACTCACGGAGGTCAGCAAGCTGCGGCTTTTTATCAGTACGCGCCTCGGGTCCACGGTTCAGCTGCGAAATTGCGATGAGAGGAACCTCTAGCTCCTTGGCCAAAAGCTTGAGCTGGCGGGAGAATTCGGAAACCTCTTGCTGGCGGGACTCAACCTTTTTACCCGAAGACATCAGCTGCAGGTAGTCCAAGACGATCAGATCCAGCCCGTGCTGCTGCTTTAGGCGGCGGGCCTTGGAACGAATCTCCATCATCGTCAGGTTTGGAGAGTCATCAATAAACAGCGGGGCGTCTTGCACTCGGTTGAGGGTTTCATCAATTTTCGCCCA
Source organism: Corynebacterium nasorum (assembly GCF_032821635.1). Lineage (NCBI taxonomy): Bacteria > Bacillati > Actinomycetota > Actinomycetes > Mycobacteriales > Corynebacteriaceae > Corynebacterium > Corynebacterium nasorum. Next base: position 10,121 of record NZ_JAVBIE010000007.1, read on the forward strand.
GTCCTCGGTGGAGACACGGCCGCCGCGCATATCGGCCAGCTTGACTTCTGATTCCGCCGAGAGCAGGCGCATGACAATCTCCGAGGCTGACATCTCGAGGGAGAAGATTACCGAGGACTTACCATGCTGCAAGGAGCAGGACCGCATGAAATCCATGGCTAGGGTCGATTTACCCACACCGGGACGAGCAGCGACGATGACCATCTGGCCCGCGTGGAGACCGTTAGTCAGCTTATCTAGATCGATAAAACCAGTTGGCACGCCTAGTTCCACACCGCCGGCTTGCTGCAGTGCTGCCAGCTCATCAATGGTGGGGTCAATGAGGTCACCCAAGACTCGGTAATCTTCCGCAGTTTTGCGCTGGGCGACGGCGAAGACTTCCTGCTGGGCGCGGTCCAGGACGGACTCGATCTCTGCATCCTCGGTGCCGGAAAATCCTAGCTGTACTACGCGGGTGCCGGCATCAACCAGCTTGCGCAACACGGCCTTCTCCGCCACGATCTCTGCGTAATAGAGGGCATTTGCCGCCGTCGGCACCGTGGCCAGCAGCGTGTGCAGATAGGGGGCGCCACCAACGCGTTCGAGGTTATTAAAGCGATCCAGCTGAGAGGCCAAAATGACAGCATCGACGTCTTTACCCTCAGAATAAAGGTCCAGCATGGCGCGGTAGATCAGGGTATGGGCCGGATAGTAAAAGTCCTCCGGTTCCAGTTCCTCAATGACTTCCATCACCGTATGGGGACTCAGCAGCATTGCGCCTAGGACGCCCTGCTCCGCCTCCCGGTCTGCGGGGGGCTGGCGGAATTCTCCATAGCGCTTTGGCTCTTCCTGCTGAAAGCGACGGCGTGGGGCCGGTTCCTCCTCGGGCGGCGGCTCCGGCGGCAGGTGTTCATCGTCAAAGCTGGCGTTGGTCATGTCTTCCCCCTTGTAGCTATTCGAGCGAGCAAGCGTAACGGAATTTCAGTTTAGTCTAGCGCCGGGACACTACCCCCTGGGTATAAAGCCGGAAGTTATCCACAGGATGGTGTGGAAATTGCTGGTCGCGACATACTCGGGCCGCAATTGCCCTGCATATGCTTGTGGATAACTCAAAACCTCCGTGACCTGCACACATCATATCCCCTGCTCACGACGGGTTTTCGCAGATGTGAAAAGTGGCACATTAACAGTGGATAAGGGCCCTGACCTGCGGGTTAATAAAGCAACCGAGGTGTAAACGCAAAGTTAATGAGCTGGAGAGTTATCCACAGATTTCCACAGTTATCCACAAGCCGGTGAAAACGCGCTAAAGGCCCCAAGAACCTGCCACCTCACATAGCAGGAACTTGAGGCCTAAAGCGTTGCTGTTGTCTTTGGGTCTATATGGACCGTCGTGCGCCTAGTTAGGCAGCAACGACCGAGAAGTTCACCTTGCCGATAACATCAGCGTGCAGCTTCAGCTCGACCTGGTAATTGCCGGTCTTCTTGACCAGGCCCTTTGGAAGCACAACAATGCGCTTATCCAGCTTTGGGCCACCGGCCTTGGAGACGGCGTTGACAATGTCTTCTGCTTTAACGGAACCGAAGAGCTTACCGGATTCGGAGGTCTTAACCTCTACCTTGACATCCGTCAGCTGCTCGAGCTGGTTGCGGACCTCACGTGCGTGATCCAGGTCGCGAATCTCGCGAGCTTCCTGGGCGCGCTTGATGCCCTCAATCTGCTTCTCTGCGCCGCGGGTAGCCACGATAGCCAGGCCGCGAGGAAGCAGGTAGTTACGTCCGTAGCCGTCCTTAACCTCAACAATTTCGCCAGCGGCGCCGAGGTTCTCAACGGCAGCGGTGAGGATCAGCTTCATGATCCCTGCCTTTCAATTGAGTTAGTTGAATAGTTGCGGGTGACAGACTTAGAACGGAGGTTCAGAATCAGCGCCTCCGAAACCACCAGCTGGTGGCGCGGAGTTCCACGGATCCTCAGAAGGAGCCTGGTTCTGCTGCTGCGGCTGCTGTTGCTGGCCGCCTCCAAAACCGCCCTGATTATTGTTATTCGAGCGCTGCTGGCCGCCGCTAAAGTTATTGCCGCCCTCACGTGGATTGCGGTTTACCTGTGCGGTGGCGTAGCGCAGAGACGGGCCGACTTCGTCGACGTCAATCTCGAATACGGTGCGGTTTTCACCCTCGCGGGTCTGGAAGGAACGCTGCTTCAAGCGTCCGGTAACGATGACGCGCATGCCCTTAGACAGGGTTTCGGCGACGTTTTCTGCCGCCTGACGCCATACGTTGCAGGTCAGGAACATAGCTTCGCCGTCTTCCCACTGGTTCGTCTGCGAGTTATAGCGACGAGGGGTGGAGGCGACGCGGAAGTTAGCTACTGCCGCACCCGCCGGGGTGAAGCGCAGCTCGGGGTCAGCAACGATGTTGCCTACCACCGTGATATTGGTATCTCCCTGTGCCATGTCTTTACTCCTTATCGGTTACGTGGATTGTGCTTGATCCCAGTATCCGTTACTTGCTGTCGGTGCGCAGAACCTTGGTACGCAGGATGGTGTCGTTCAGGTTCAGACGGCGGTCGAGCTCGGCAACCGAAGTGTGCTCGCACTCCAGGTTGACGACGGCATAAATGCCCTCTTCCTTCTTGTTGATGGGGTATGCAAGACGACGCTTGCCCCATACATCAAGGTTCTCAACCTTGCCGCCATCCTGGCGGACGATTTCGAGGAACTTATCCAGGGACGGGGTTACGGTGCGCTCATCCTGATTAGGATCCAGAATGATCATGACTTCGTAGTGACGCACGGACCTCATCACCTCCTATGGTCTAGTAGTTTTCGGCTGCATCACCTTTGCGGATGCAGCAGGAGGGTACGTTGCGTCAAGCAACCCCACTACAGTACCGCAAGTGACCGGCGAAAAGAAATCTAACCGGTGGTAGTTGCGGCGAAAAACACAGCGGCTGTCGCCGGAATGATGGTGAGGAAAAGGATAGCCAAGATCCCTAAAACGATGGGCCCGCGCCGATCCTCGCGGTTATGAAACAGCCAAAAGGCACCCATCACGCAGAGAAAGCCTAAGAAGATGGAGGCCATCCCGATATAGGTAACAATCATGCGAATGCTCCTGCCAAAGGATCACTGCCACCATGCGCATCGCGCACCTTATCCGTGACCTTCCCACACATCTGGCGAATGATAAATACAGCCATGGCGATAATGAGGGCATCGCGGGAAATAACGGCGACGTCGAGAAGCTCGTGCGGAATGCCCTTATTGTCCGTGCCCAGCATGTGCCACATCAATAGCGGCCATACCAGGGCGTCGACAAGCGCCCAGCTAAAGACCAGACGCCAGCGCGGCAACGCCAGAGCTGCGGGGACCACCAGCCACAGCGAATACTGCGGCGACCACACCTTGTTGACCAATAAAAAGGCAGCCACGATGAGGTAGACCAGCTCTGCCATGCGCGGGGTTCGCGCGCTGCGCAGACCCAGCACCGCAATTGCTGCGCAAAGAGCCAAAAAAGCCACCAAGCTGAAGGTATTGAGAAACTCTGGGCTAAAACTCATGCCGGTATTGCGGCTGAGCACTGAGTAGATGGTGGTCCACTCCGCACCGCGCTCTTGGTTGAGGCGGAAAAATTCTCGCCACGCATCCGGGTATTTCATTGCCACCGGCGCGTTGACCGCAATCCAAGCTACGGACGCGCCAAGTAAGGCTAGGAAAAATTGCGACCAACGGCGGTTGCGCACCGCCAAGACCAAGAATGCCCCCAAGATGAAGACCGGCCATAGCTTGAAAGAGGCGCCAAGGCCGATAAGGACACCTGCTACCACCGGCCGCTTGCGCGCGGCGGCCAGAAGCGCGCCTACGGCAAAGGCGATGGAGGGGATATCCCAGTTGCTAAAGGCGTGAATGATGATAAGGGGGCTGGCCGCTACGAGGATGGTGTCCCACGTGCGATTGCCTACCAACAGGTAGACCATATAAAGCACGCCGACCCAGATACAGGACATGACCAGGGCGGTGAGGCCGAAGTACCAACCGGCCTCCGGGATTCCGGCCCACTCCACAAGGGAATAGGTATTGCGGGCGATCCACCCCATCATTCCTTGGAATAAGCCCGCGAGGACCGGGTATTCCATATAGCGGGTCAGGTCGCCCTCCTGCCAAGAATAGGCATAGGGGAAGCCGCCTTCATCGAGGCCACGGCCGCCGTAGAGCGGGATGATGTCGTTATAGCAGAAAGAGGTGTACTGGCGGTTTGCTGCCCAATTCAAGCTAATAACCCCGTCATCACCGCGGGTACCGCCGGCACAATTGGCTTTGGAGAGGAATCCGCAAGCCAGAAATACCCAACCGACGGCGATGATGGCGCGCAGCGGGGTCCACCATTGAGTGGGGCGAACGCCGGCAAAACGGCCCATTGGCCCGCCGAGGAATTCAATTACTCCGCGGGCCAACGGCTCTGAGGAAACGGGAATGCGCTGGTGCGAATTCACTGTCACTGCCGCCTACCCTAGAAGGTCTGCCAGGTCGCTATTCGGACCAATGAGGTCATCTAAGGACGGAGCCTCTTGCTGGGCCGGTGCTTGGTTGTTGTTGCCATTGTTGCCATTGTTGCCATTGTTGCCACGGTTGCCACGCTGTGGACTTGGCGCTGGCTTCGGGCTCTCCGGCTTCTCTTGTGGCTGGACCGGCTTGGTCTCTTCTTCCGGCGCAGCCTGCTGCTCTGGAGCCTCGTAGTTTTGCGTATCGCCAGCGCCGCTATCCCAGCTCGGGTCATAGGCCGGGGCGGCCGTTCCGGCGCCCATATTGCCGAATCCCAGTGGATAGGCGGCCGGGAAGTTTTGGAATTCGGAGTTGGCCAGGGAGTTATCCAGCACGGCCTTCCAAATCTTGGTCGGCGCGCCCGCGCCGTACATGATGCCACCGTACTGATCGAAAATGGCGGAGGTGTTATCTGCGGTACCTACCCACACGGCAGTGGCCAGCTGCGGGGTGGCACCAACCATCCAGGCATCCTTGTTATTTCCGGTATCGCCCATCTGGGTCGTACCGGTCTTAGAGGCAGAAGCGCGGCCGCCCGCAAGGGCGCCATTGGACCACGCGGCTACCGGCTCCATGGCCTCGAGGACGTTATTGGCCACATTGGACGATACGCGGCGCTCGCCTTCATCTTCAGGGTGCTCGTACAGCACTTCGCCGGCGGCGTTTTCTACGCGCTGCACAAAGTGGGGATTATGCCACACACCCTGGTTAGCCAGGGTGGACATCGCGGTAGCCATATCGAGCGGGCGGGACTGGTACTGACCCAGGACGATGCCCTCGAATGGCTGCTTGCCCTTTTCCGTCAGCGTCTTCTCAATGCCCGGCAGGGACTTAGCCACACCCAGGGCATGCGCCATATCCGCGGTGTCCTGCGTACCGTTTTTCAGGTCCGCCTGCAGGCGCAGGAAGGAGGTATTCAGGGACTGCTTGGTAGCCTCGCGCAGGTTGCATACGCCGCAGCCACCGCCCACGTTGGTAACCACATCGGATCCCGGCAGCTGATAAGGAGCAGAAGAGTAATTAGTATCCAGGCTAATTCCCTGCTGCAGGGCAGCTGCTAGGGCCATGATCTTGAAAGTCGAACCGGTCTGCAGCGGGGAGTTGGCGTAATCCCAACCATTGGAATCGTGGCCACCGAAGTACCCGCGGACCGCACCGGTCTTTGGGTCGATGGTGACGGAAGCCGCACGTGCATCTTCCTGCAGGGGAGCCATCTGCTCATCGACTGCCTGGATGGTGTTGTTCTGCACGTTCATATCAATGGTGGTGGTAATGCGCAGACCACCGGTGGACACCTCGTTTTCGGTGATGCCTACCTCTTCCAGCTCACGGATGACCTGATCCTTGATGTGACCGTTGGCGCCCGGGGCCTCGGTATAAGCCGAGTACTCGGTTGGGTCGCGGGTCTCCGGGAAAGTCATCCCATCGCGCTGTTCTTGGGTGAGGTCACCCATGCCCACGAGGCCATCTAGGACGTAGTTCCAGCGGTCCTCGGAGCCCTCTTGGTTCACGCGGGGGTCGAGTCCGGACGGGGACTGGATGAGGCCGGCGAGCATGGCGCCTTCCTCCGGGGTGAGGTCCTTGGCGTCCTTATTAAAGTAGGCGTTGGATGCGGCCTGAATGCCGTAGGCATTGCGTCCGAAGTACACGGTGTTGAGGTAGGCGTTGAGAATATCCTTCTTTTCCCACTCATTGGTCATTTTCACCGAGTAGATAAGCTCGCGAATCTTGCGCACATAGGAGTACTCATTACCCACCAGCGTGTTCTTCACATACTGCTGGGTAATGGTGGAACCGCCACCAGCATCAGCGTTGCCGGTTACCTTACCCACCACGGCGCGGCCGAGGCCGGTGAAGGAGAAGCCGGAGTTATCCCAGAAATCGCGGTCCTCCGCGGCAAGCACGGAGTCCTGCACATAGTCCGGGATCTCATCCAGGTTTACGTGGGTACGGTTGCCTTCCGGCGGCACCAAACGGGCGAGCTGGGTCTGGTTATCGCCCGCGTAAATGGTGGAGACTTGGTTATTGGCCAGGTCCTTGGGCTCCGGAACGGTGTATTGCGAGTACGCATAGGCAAAAAGTCCTGCGGGCAATGCCACAAAGACCAGTAGGCACGCCAAAACGACCCACGGCCAGATGCGGCGTTTCTTTTTCGCCTGCTTTTTGCTGGGGCGAGCCACCTTAGTGGACTTGCCGGTAGATTCCTTCTCGGTCACTGATTCGTGTCCTCATTCATCCCTGATCACAAACTAAATAATTGCAGCTTACTGCCTAAGGCGGTGCGCCGGAAACTAACACGCGTTAAAAGCAGTAGCAGAACGCAACAAGTGGTTCCACCGGCACTGGCGACATACCTCCACCTCGTGCACCGTAAACTCCAAGCCCTCGGCTACAAATTCCGCTATTTCTTTATCACTACGGGCGCTCCCAGCACGCCGGCCGAGGTTCTCTCCATAGACCCAGCGGGTAAGCCGCAAAGGCTCGCCGCACACTGGGCATTCTTTATCCATGGTGCGCCCGTGGTGCTCAGCTGCGGCGCGCAGCAGAAAATCGGCATCGCATACCTCTTCCCGTGTGAGCTGCCCGGCGCGAAATTCGCGCAGATGGTGGGCGCGTTCCCACTCGTGGGAGAGCACATGCTTATAGGCAACGGAATTCACCCGGATCATCCTAATTACCTCTTCTTGATCGATCCACATGGTGTTATGCCACCGCAGGGCATAATTTTCGGCTTAGTCTTACGCAGTCACTGACAACCACAATTCATGGATATAAAAGGAGTAAACCTTGTCCGAGAAGGTAAAGGTCGCCATCGTGGGCGTCGGCAATTGCGCCACGTCCCTCATTGAAGGCGTGGAGTTTTATCGCAACGCCGCTGCCGATGCAGATATTCCCGGTTTGATGCACACCCAGTTTGGCCCGTATCACGTCGGCGACGTGGAATTTGTTGCCGCTATCGACGTGGATGCGGACAAAGTGGGCAAGGACCTTGCGGAGGCCACGCGCAGCTCCCGCAATTGCACCATTTCTATTACCGACGTCCCGAACCTGGGCGTTACCGTGCAGCGCGGGCCTACCCTGGATGGCTTGGGCCGTTACTACCAAGAGTCCATTGCGGAATCAGAAGCCCCGCTTGCCGACGTCCCCGCTGTCCTTCGCGAATCCGGCGCCGACGTCGTAGTTTCCTACCTGCCGGTGGGCTCCGAAGATGCGGATAAGTTCTACGCGCAAGCGGCCATCGATGCCGGTTGCGCCTTCGTCAATGCCCTGCCGGTCTTTATTGCCTCTGATCCAGAATGGGCGAAGAAGTTTGAAGACGCCGGGCTGCCCATTGTGGGCGATGATATTAAATCCCAGGTAGGTGCCACCATTACGCACCGCGTCATGGCAAAACTCTTCGAGGACCGCGGCGTGCGCTTGGAGCGCACCATGCAGCTCAATGTGGGCGGCAATATGGACTTTAAGAATATGCTCGAACGCGAGCGCCTCGAATCAAAGAAGATTTCCAAAACGCAGGCCGTCACCTCTAACCTGCACAACTCGCCTATCGCCGGCAAGCGCGAGGACCGCAATGTTCACATCGGCCCTTCGGATTATGTGGAATGGCTCGATGACCGCAAATGGGCCTATGTCCGTTTGGAAGGATCTGCCTTCGGCGAAGTCCCGCTGAACTTGGAGTACAAGCTGGAGGTCTGGGACTCACCTAACTCTGCCGGCATCATCATTGATGCCGTGCGCGCCGCCAAGATTGCCCTCGACCGCGGGGTTGCCGGCCCAGTACTGCCTGCCTCGTCCTACCTGATGAAGTCCCCGCCGGTGCAAAAGGCCGATGACGTGGCACGCGCCGAGCTGGAAGATTTTATTGCCGGAAGCTAACTTTTTGACTTCCAAACTACCGCGCAGAGAAAACGAGCTATACAATCGTTTTCTATGACGCAGCAACATGAGGAGAAGGGCCCCGCTCAATCCCCGTCTACATACGAGGATGCTGTCGAGGTCGCGCGTTCCATCCAACCGGCGCTCAATAAGCTCATCCTTATTTTCCAGCGCACGGCAGAGGGCTCTTCTTTGACCACCTCCCAGGTATCCATCATGAACCAGCTGCGTATGCGGGGCCCATCACGCGTATCCACCATCGCGCAGGCAGAGCTTATCCGCATGCCCACCGCCTCTAATGCGCTCTATCAGCTAGAGCGCCGCGGCTACGTGGAACGCCACCGCGATGAGGAAGACCGCCGCGGTGTCCTGGTAGCGCTGACGCAACTGGGCGAATCTGAACTCGCCATCGTTTCACAGCAGCGCGCCTCGGCCTTGGCAGAGATCATGCGGTGGCTAGAGCCTGAAGATTTGGATACCGCGAACGAGGTTGCCACCGTCATCTCCAAGCTGGCTGATGTCTATCGCCCCACAATGAACGGCGAACAGCACTAGTTTTGCCCGCAGTGATTTCATTTTTCTGGGGCTTAACGTGATAATTGAGAGAAGCGAAAACCGTAATCTCTCACTAGTTCGTACAGTATGGCAACTGATATTTCCGATGGGCATCTCCCAGCCCTGAGCAAGGGCTCGGCCGAAAAGCCACTTCGCATCCTTATTTCTTGGAGCCCCTCTTCCTCCGGCACCGAGGCACTCGAGTGTGCCGCGTGGCTTTCCCGTACCGCTGATATCCAGGTACGCGTCATCTCTACCGTATTCCAGCCGTGGACTACTACTTCCCTCAGCAAACTGGGCGGAAAATATAAAAAATGGTTTAAAGGACAAAAGGAGGCCTGTGCCGCCGCTACCCGTGCCGCCCTCGATGAGGCCGGCGTGCCGCGTAGCTGCTGGGATGAGAAACCCTCCCTATTGGTCGACGGCCCTTCGCGCCCCCATCTGCTGACAGAAATGGCCAAGAAGTTCGAGGCAGACCTCATCATTTTGGGGCCCAACCAGGCCGCGCCCAAGGGGCGTTTCTTCGCCGGCTCTACGGCCGATACCTTGCTACATTATTCTCCTCAACCGTTGGGCTTGGTGCCTCGCAAGGTAAAGCTGTCCAAGCACGGCGTCACCCGCTTTAACTTTGCCATTACTGAACGCAGCCCGCGCGAAGATCATGAGATGCTCGCCGCAGCCGAGCTTGCCAATCGCTGGAACCTGCCGCTGCGCCTGCTGGCTTTCTCGGCAAAGGGCTTGCTCAGTACCCCGTCGAAGGATAAGCACGATATGGCGCTCGAGCTGGCGGCGGAGTGGCTCGAGGATTCCCTTGCCATGCTGGATCGCGCCCGCGATTGCATCCAGGAGAAATTCCCAGAGCTGGATGTCACCTCTGAAATTGGTTCCGGTGCCGGCTGGAGCGGCGCAGTGGATTCGCTCAAGTGGAAAAAGGGCGATCTCATGCTTATGGCCTCCACCCCGCAAGGCCCCATCGCCCGCGTTTTCTTGGGTTCTACTGCCACGGAGCTGCTGCCGCATATTCGGGTGCCCATCTTGGTCCACCCAGCCTGCGGTTAGGATTGGGGTATGAGCCAGCGACCAGAGCATCCCGAAAACGATCTGACATCCGATGCTGACTATGCCAATCTGCGCCGCCCAGAACCGCAGAGTTTCGATGAGCTGGCCGATGAGCCGGATCCTTTAGAGATTGCCGCTGCTAACCGCCGCTCTACCCGGCAAGCCGTCTGGTACATGCTCGCAGTCCTTGTCATCTCCGCGCTCTATGGCTTCGCGGTCGCGCTCGCCGCTAGGCTTTTGGGCGGTCCTTTATGCGAAGATGGCACCGCTACGTGGCTCTGCACCGATGGGCAGCGCACCTTCTTTAGCCTGACCACCCCGATCATTCCCTTCTTCGGCATGATTGGCTGCGCCATCATCATGGTGCGCAAGCTACACCGCTATCTGCGCTGGCGGAGTTGGATGGCCATTTTCTGGGTGATGGCCTGCAATTTCATGCTCTGGACCATTACCGATATCCAGCTATTTCTCATGGACTCGGCTGCCGCCTAGAAAACTTCCCCCCCTCCCGATGATCCTCCTGCTTGATAATTACGATTCTTATACCTTCAACCTGGCTCACCTCATTGCAGAGGTAGACGGCCGTCACCCACTCGTTATTGCTGCCGGCGAGGCGGAAGGTCTGGCCGAGCGCGTCCGTGCCGGCGAATTTTCTCATGTGGTGATTTCTCCTGGTCCGGGCACGCCTGAGCGGGAGGAGGACTTCGGTGCTGCCCGAGCCATCAACACCGCCGCAGCAGCGGCCGAGATTCCGGTGCTGGGCGTATGCCTCGGCCACCAAGGGCTGGGCCTGTTGGCCGGCGCTCAGGTTTCTCGTGCGCCACAACCGCGCCACGGTTTTGTCTCCACTATTAGCCACTCGGGCGAGGGCATCTTTGCCGGAATCCCGCAAAATTTCGAGGTAGTGCGCTACCACTCCTTGCAGATTGACGAGGTCCCCGGTATCACCGTTCATGCCCGTAGCGAGGATGGCGTCATTCAAGCGCTCAAGGTCGATGGTTTGCCTCACTGGGGCGTGCAATTCCACCCGGAGTCGGTGCTTACCCAGCACGGCCGGGATATTATGCGCAACTTCCTGGGTGGGTTCCGCCTGATCCACCGCGAGGTGCCCGGCGCGGTGGACTGCCCGCGGGTCTTTGCTACCCTGCGCGCCGAAGGAAAAGATGCCTTCTTCCTCGACTCCGCGGATCCGCGCGGGCGCTACTCCATCCTCGGAGATACTGCCGGCACGTTGAGTCGTTCTTTCCGCTATCGGCTTGGTGACGCCCCCGATATCCTTGCCCTCTTGGACCGCGAGCTCGCTACCCGCGTCGCCAACGCCCCAGAACTTCCTTTCACCGGCGGGCTCATCGGCTACCTAGGCTATGAGTGCGCCCAGCTCACCCTGCCCATTGAGTCAAGCCACCGCTCCCCTTACCCAGATGCTTATTTTGTGCGGCCGCAGTCTTTTATGGTCTATGACCACCGGGAAGAAACAGCGCATCTGTGCTGCCTGGCTGGCGACGGCGCCGAGCAACTGCTGGACCGATTAGAAGCCGCCTTGAGTGCGGATGAACCACAGGAGACTGGGGAGGGCAGCGGGGCGTCGCTAAGCGCAGGCGCCTGGCGCAGCCCCGGCTACCTGGAGCGGATTAAGCGCGCTCAGGAGTTCCTGCACGCCGGGGAGAGCTACGAAGTCTGCCTGACCGATACCTACTCGGCCGGGGCCGAGGGGGAGCTTTATTCCCAACTGCGCTCACACAATCCCGCTCCCTATGCCGCGCACCTCGTCTTCGATGGCGTGGAAGTCTGCAGCACCTCGCCTGAGCGCTTCCTCACCGTGCGCGGCCGTGAGGTGGAGGCCAAGCCGATTAAGGGCACTATCTCCGCCGACCAGGATCCGACGTTGCTGACCACGGACCCGAAGACGCGCGCCGAAAACCTCATGATCGTCGACCTGCTGCGCAATGACCTTTCCCGGGTATGCGAGCCCGGCAGCGTGCGCGTACCGAAGTTGATGCAGGTAGAAAGCTATGCCACGGTTCATCAATTGGTGTCCACCATTACCGGAGCGCTGCGCGCCAATGCCACTGCGGTCGATGCCCTCCGCGCCACCTTTCCTCCCGGCTCGATGACGGGCGCGCCAAAGCTGCGCACCTGCGAAATCATCGATCAGCTCGAGACCGGCCCGCGCGGGGTCTACTCCGGCGTGGTGGGCTACTTGGGCTTCGATGGGCAAGCCGATCTCAGCGTGGTCATCCGCACGGCCGTACGCGCGAGCGGTGAGGTCACTATCGGGTCCGGCGGGGCCATCGTTTTGGATTCGGATCCGGCCGCCGAGCTAGAAGAGCGCAACCTTAAGGCGCAGTCCGTATTAGGGGCATGGCAGTGAGTACCTATCTCTGGCACGAGGGCGGCTTTATTCCCAGCCAACCCCATCCCGGTCCCTTTGACGTTGCGGATTCTTGGCGGATGCTTGGCGACGCCCACTCAAGCGCCCTTCGCCTTCACCTCCGGCGCTTCGAGTCGGTGGCGGGGCCGCTTCCCGCTGGGTTCGTGCCTGCGATGCTACAGCGCTTCGCCCCCGGCGATCTTTTTCCCCGCATCTCGCTAGCCGCAGGACAACTGCGCCTCGATATTCGCCCCGCACCCCCTGCACGCCCAGTCACCCGGCTAACCTATGCGCAGGCACCCGACCCGCGCTCGCAGCCTTTGGTCAAGGGCCCCGATTTCCCGGCACTGGCACGCTACCGCGCCGAATACCAGGACGACGGTGCCGATGACACCGTCATTGTGGATTCCTCCGGTGCCATGGTGGAGACCACCACCGGCGCGCTCGTCGCCTGGGAGGAGGAGACGCTTATTCTCTCCACCGGGACGGCGCTGCCCAGCATCACGCTGCACCAGGTCACCCAGCGCGCCGCGGCCCTAGGCAGACGGACCGAAACACGCCCGCTCACCCTGGAGCTCGCCACCGAATGCCCCCTGTGGTTCCTCAACTCGCTGCACGGCATCAGCCCGGTGACCGAACTATACACACCTACCGGCATCGTCTATCCGCCCTGCAACCCGCACACCGCCACGTGGCAACAGTGGTGGTGGGACTCCTTCCACAAGGAAACGGCGCGCGACTAGCTCTCCTGCTTGGCTAGCTGCGCTGCCACCTCGGCGCAATCTGGCCGGCCGCAGTGCTGCGTTTCTACATGTTGGATGCAGTCATCACAGATGAGCACCTGCTGGCGACAGGTATCTTCATTGATGCAATTGTGGAAGGTATTCGTGCCTTTGCCACAGTGCACGCAATGGCCCAGCTGGATAAAGCCTGGGTCTTGGAGCCCTTGGCCAAACTCGTGATGCATGCGCTTATCAAAGACATACATTGAGCCTTCCCACAGGCCATCATTGCCGTACTTTTCGCCATAGCGCACGATGCCGCCATCGATCTGGTAGACCTCTTTGAAACCACGATTCTTCATCAACGAAGACAGGATTTCGCAGCGAATACCGCCGGTGCAGTAAGACACCACCGGCTTATCCTTCATCCAGTCATACTTGCCGGACTCGATTTCCTCGATGAAGTCATGCGTGGTTTTCACATCGGGCACGACGGCATTTTTAAACTTGCCAATCTCTGCCTCCATGGCGTTGCGCCCATCAAAGAAGACGACTTCCTCGCCACGTTCTTCTACCAGCTTATTAACCTCTTCTGGCTTTAGGTGCACGCCGCCACCGACGACACCATTTTCATCCACCTTCAGCTCGCCCGGCGCGCCAAAGGCCACGATTTCATCGCGCACCTTGACCGAAAGGCGTGGGAAGTCATCCGCTCCGCCCTCGGACCACTTGAACTGCATGCGCTTAAAGCCTGGGTATTCCTTGGTCTGGCGAACGTAGCGCTTGCAGGCTTCCATATCGCCGCCAACGGTGCCGTTGATGCCATGCTCGCTGATAAGGATGCGCCCCTTGAGCCCCAGGGACTCGCACAGGGTGCGTTGCCACAGCATGATTGCGGTGGGATCTTCGATGGGGGTAAAGCAGTAATACAGGAGAACTTTGCCAATAGTCACGCCCCAATCTTAGGCCCGCAGCTGGGTAGATCCCCAATCTTGTAGTTGTTCTTTATAAGACTGCGGCCCCTCCAGCACGGGCTGAAAGGGCCGACCCTCTACTCAGAACCTAGCGCTTCTGGTACAGCGCTTTCTTGCGAGCAAAGACGGGATCAGAGGTCACGAGCACGCCCAAATTGCGGAAGATTCCCTCGTCCACCGAACCCAGGATGGTGGTGGTGTGAACATCGCACCCGGCAAGCTCCTTGATCTGCTCTAGTGCCTTTCGGGCATTATCATCCTTGGCGGCAGACACGGATAGGGCGATGAGCACCTCGTCGGTATGCAGGCGTGGATTCTTGGAACCCAGGTGCTTGGTCTTAAGCGTTTGAATCGGCTCGATGGATTCGGGCGAAAGCAGATGGATATCGTCATCGATGCCGGCCAGGTGCTTCAGGGCGTTGAGCAGCATCGCGGCCGAGCAGCCCAGCAGAGGCGCGGTACGGCCGGTGATCATGGTGCCGTCGTGCAGCTGCATAGCAGAGGCAGGCTCGCCGGTTTCTTCCGCACGTTGGCGCGCGGGCGCCACCACGGGGCGATCTTCGACCTTGATGCCGGCCTTGGCCATGATGACCGCGGCACGCTCAGATTGTTCGGTCCCCAAGCCAGCGCGGGCCTCTTCCACCTGAGCCTTAAAGTAGCGGCGGATGATTTCTTGCTGGGCGGCGGCGCGGCACACGGCGTCATCAGTAATGCAGAACCCAGCCATGTTCACGCCCATGTCCGTGGGAGACTCATACGGGGTGGTGCCGGTGAGCTTTTCCAACAAGGTGCGCAGCAGCGGGAATGCTTCCACATCACGGTTATAGTTCACGGTGGATTCACCGTGGGCGGATAAGTGGAAGTGGTCAATAATATTGGAATCGTTGAGGTCCACCGTGGCGGCCTCATAGGCCAAGTTCACGGGGTGTTCAAGGGGGAGATTCCAGATAGGGAAAGTTTCAAACTTAGCGTAGCCAGCATTATTGCCGCGCTGGTGCTCGTGGTAAACCTGCGAGAGCGCAGTGGCCAGCTTGCCGGAGCCAGGGCCCGGCGCGGTGACAACGACAAGATCGCGGGAGGTTTCCGCAAACTCATTGCGGCCAAAACCCTCTTCGGACACGATTAGGTCCGTATTGGTGGGGTACCCAGGGATAACGCGGTGTCGGGCCACCTTGAGGCCAAGGCGCTCTGCCTTTTCGATGAAGGCCTCGGCTTGGGAGTTTCCCTCCTCCAGCTGGGTCATGACGATGTTTTCCACCAAGAATCCGCGGCTGCGGAATACATCTACAAGGCGCAGCAGGTCATCTTCGTAGAGGATGCCTAGGTCGGCGCGCACCTTCTGGCGGGAGATGTCCTTGGCATTGATGCAAATGAGGATTTCTACGTCCTCTTTGATGCGCTCCAGCATCGCGATTTTATTGTCCGGGGTGAAGCCGGGCAGCACGCGGGAGGCGTGCATATCGTCAAAAAGTTTGCCGCCCATCTCCAAATAGAGTTTGCCGCCGATTTCCTCGCGGCGGGCGTGAATGTGCTTTGACTGCAGCTCGATATATTTCTCGCGGTCAAAGCCGATTTTGTGCGTCATGATTTGAAAGCCTTCCCCTGAGTTAAATCATTCCGCATTTCGAGTTTACGCTATTGTCACCTCCCAAATAAGTGGGCTGGTTAGCGGCAGGTTTGGCCGAAAATTCTTCCCGATTAGACTGGCTTCTATGCCTGAAGGTCACGTCATCCACCGCCTAGCCAATAAATTCAACGCGGATTATCGCGGCATGCCGCTGCGCGTGACCAGCCCGCAGGGGCGCTTCGCGGCGGAGGCAGAGATTCTCGATGGCGAGCGCATCGAGCTGGCCGAGACCTACGGTAAGCATCTTTTTGTACACCTCACCGCTCCGGATCCGCGCCATATCCTCTATATTCACTTAGGGCTCATCGGCAAGCTGCGCTTCGAGCCCCGCGAGGAGACCGGCGGACAGATTCGGGTGCGCATTGATAATGGCACCGAGGCCGCCAACCTGCGCGGACCCCAGTTTTGCCGCTTGCTTACAGAAGAGGAGTACCGCGCACAACTGGCCAAGGTAGGCCAGGATCCGCTGCGCCCAGACGCCGATGTGGAGGCCTTATGGGCCAAGGTGCACAAATCGCGGCGCAGCATTGGCTCGCTCATGATGGACCAGCATCTCTATGCCGGCGTGGGCAATATCTACCGTGCAGAAACCCTCTTTCGCCATGGCCTCTCCCCTTTCCTGCCTGGCCGCGACGTTTCCCGTGAAACCTTTGACGCCACGTGGACCGACCTAGTGGATCTGATGGAGTACGGGGTGGAACACGGCCGCATCGATACGGTACGGCCCGAGCATTCTCCCGAAGCCATGGGGCGCGAACCACGTAAAGACGACCATGGCGGGGAGGTATACGTCTACCGCCGCGCCGGTTTGCCCTGCTATGTGTGCGGCACCCCAGTGACGGAAAAGGTCATGGAGGGACGCAACCTATTCTGGTGTCCGACCTGCCAGCCGGCTCCTTAAAGGCCTATCCTGGCGGGCATGCGATATGCCTATAGCGTTGCTGCCGTCCGTGCGGCGGAGCATTCCCTTCTAGCGCAACAAAACTACGACGATGAGCTCATGCGCTTGGCCGCGCGCGGCGTAGCAGCCACTGCCGCAGCCATGCTCGGCCCTGAGCGGCGAGTGAGTATCCTCGTCGGCCCAGGCGGCAATGGCGGCGATGGCCTCTACGCTGGCGCTTTCCTGGCGGAGGAAGGTTATTCAGTCGAGGCCATCCTCGCGGCGAATAGCGCCCACGAACCCGCACTGCAGGCGTTTACCGCAGCCGGCGGGACCATTGTGCACAGTCTGGGGGATGCCGATCTGCTTATCGACGCCGTCGCCGGCCTCTCCTCCACCCGCGGCCTTTCCGGTGCCCCGCTCAGCGCCTATGCCGAAGCCAAAAAACGTGGAGTTCCAGTACTCGCGGTGGATATTCCCTCCGGGATTAACGCCGATACCGGTGTGGCTGCGACCGATGCGGTGGAAGCGGACGTGACCATTAGCTTTGGCTGGGCCCACGCCGGACACGTCTGTGCCCCAGAATGCGGCGCGGTGGTGCTCTGCGATCTCCTCTTGCCAGGCGCGCCGCGCTCTTTTGCAGAAGAGCTGTCTGCCACCGCAGAACCGGTGGGCCATATCGCCAATGAACCCACCATCCCCTTGCCCTATCAGTGGCCAACCGAGCCGGTACTCACGGGTGACCAAGGCCTGGTTACCGCTCCAAAGCCGGTGGGCTGCACGGGGCCAATTCTGGATCCGACGCCGGGGGCAAAAAGCACCAAGTACACCGGTGGGGTTACCGCGGTATGCGCTGGCAGCACTACCTTTCCCGGCGCGGGCATGCTCGCCGCCACGGGCGCGGTGCGGGCCACCCCCTCCATGGTCCGCTTCGTAGGAAATGACTCTGTGGTCGCAAGCCTGCCGGAGGTAGTGCCCCATGCAAGCGCCGAAGAAAAGGTCCATGCTCAAGCCTGGGTGGTAGGCCCAGGGCGAGGCACCGGGCCGGAAGCGGCAGCGGAATTACGGGCTGTGCTGGCACGCAAGCTGCCTACAGTTATCGACGCAGACGCGCTCACGGTGCTGGCTAGCAATGAGGACCTGCGCAAACTTGTACACGATCATCCTTGCGCGGTTCTTACCCCGCATGCCGGGGAATTTGAGCGGCTCTATACGGCTACGCTTGGCCGCGCACTCGATCTTTCGGAGGGTTTAGGCGTACGCCTACAGGAGCTTGCCTTAGCGCTCGACTGCTTTATCCTGCACAAAGGACGGATCACCACGGTCACGGCCCCCGGTCAGGAAATTTATGGCATGAACGCGGGGCACTCCTATGCAGCTACCGCCGGATCCGGTGACGTGCTTTCTGGCATCCTCGGTGCCACGCTAGCCCAGCTGAATTTTGCTGAGGTAGATGCGAAGGGGATCATTGCGGAGATTTTGCACGCCGCAGCCATACACCAACACGCTGCCGCTATTGCCGCCCACACCCCAGACGGCTTCGGGATTTGCTCCGCCTCCCAGATTGCCGCGGCGGTGCCCCAAGCAATCGCACGGTTGCTAGTGATGCGGCGCTAGCTGAGCGCGGAAACCTTCTCCTGCTCAGAAACGTGGCCGTCTTTGACCTCGACCACGCGGTCAGCGAAGGTCAGCAGGGAGCGGTCATGGGTCACCAGCACGGTGGCGGTCTTCATCTCCTGGGTGACATCGCGCAAAAGGCGGATGATCTCCTGGGAAAGGTGAGAATCGAGCGCGGAGGTAGGCTCATCCGCCAAGAGCAGGTCTGGCTGCTCCATGAGCGCACGGGCGATATTGACGCGCTGGCGCTGGCCGCCAGACATCTGGCCCATGCGGCGGTTTCCCATACCTGCCAAGCCCACAAAGTCCAATAGCTCATCGGCACGCTGTGGGCGCAGCTTGCGGCCAGCGATGTGATCCATAATCAATAGTTGGTCGCGCACATTGAGCGAGGACAGCAAGTTGGCCTGCTGAAAGATGATGGACCGGGTGCCATCTACCTGCACGGACCCGGAATCCGGGGTGATTAAGCCAGCAGCTACGGATAACAGGGTGGACTTGCCGGAGCCAGACTCGCCCACGATGGCGGTCAGGGTATTGGATTCGGCCTTGAGGGAGGCGTCGGCAAGCGCGGTAGTGGTTGTCTCGCCGTCCTGGTAGGTCACGGTGGCATTGCGAATATCAAGAATGGTGGACATGTTAAGCGTTTCCTCCAAGTGCATCGAGTGGGTTGGCTTTAGCTACGCGGCGGGTAGCGACGAGGGCGCCGGCCATACCGAGGACCCAAATACCAACCGCAGGAACGGCAATGCTGCGCAAAGAGACATCGAAAGGAACGGTGCCGGAGGCGAGCGCGCCGAGCGCCCACCCAACGACAGCGCCCAGGATGGTGCCGGCAGCCAAGATGATGGCGGCTTGTGCCAGGGCATCGCGCAGCAGGTAGCGCACGGTGGCGCCCAGCGCGCGCAAAATAGACAGGTCGCGGGTGCGCTGAATGGTCCATACGGTCAAGAAAGCGACGGTGACTAGCGCGGAGATGCCGTACAAGAAGCCCTGCATGGTAAGCAGCGAGCCGCGTTCAGACTGATAGCCCGCCAGACCGGTGAAGGACTTGGAAACCTTGACGGAGCCGGGAACCTCATGCTTATACAGTGCGGCGGTGCCCACCACGCCCTTCGGGGCGTGGCTAATCTGCTGCCAAGACTCGGTGGAAGCCCATACCACCGCAGAGTGGGAGTACATGGTCTCCGGGACGGTGCCCTCCACCGGCAGGTCGGTGCCGCCTAGGGTGACGGTATCGGCCGCATCGATGGAATCTGGCAGGAGCACGCCCTGCTCTGGGATGGTCTTATCGGTGCCCGGAACCTGGGTGCCGGCCGGCAGGCTGAGGACGGCGACGCCTCCGTGGCCTTCCAACTTGGTCTGCGCCGCGCCGAGGGGAATACCGTCGCTGGCGATATCGCCGGCGTGCATCGCGGACTCGCTGAAGGAGGGGTCCTCGGTGGAGAAGGAGATATATGGGTATTCCTTTTCCAGGGACTCCAATGCGGAAGTATTTTGCTTGGAAAGGCCCTCCGTTAGGCCGGAGAGCATCACGAGCAAAAGGGTGATGAGCGCAACTGTGCCGCCAATGAGCGCGAAGCGGCCGCGCGCCGTGGTGATTTCTCTGAGTGCTAGAAACATAGTTCTATATTCGCTTTATGCAGGTCAGAAGTAATCGGCCAGCTCGCTGAACCTCTAGTCAACCAAGTGGTTGATTCACTGTCCACCCTTGCGCGGATATCCTGGGTGGTTGTGTTTAAAGGACAGAAATTATGGGTCTATGGTTTACACGCCATGTTCGCGTTTCTGCTGGTCTTCGGCGTAGCGCGTGCCTACGTGGACGGCCGGCTCGATGCCCGCGTTATTGGCTTAGCCATCGCACTCGCCGTGGTGTATGCCGCACAACGCTGGTTGCCCACGTGGCTGTGGCTGGGTGGACTTTGCCTCCTCTGGCTGGGCTTGATGGTCCATGCGCAGGATTTCATGTGGCTGGAGTTCCCGCTTATTTTTGTCTTTCTGCGCGCCTTGCCCACCGTGCCTGGGCTGGTCTCCATCGCCATATTGTGGGCGGCTGCCGCTTTCATCCCCGCCTGGCTACATCCTGAGGGCTGGTCCATCGCGGCGGTGGTAGGACCGCTTATCGGTACCGCCTTTGCGGCCACGGTCTTTTTCATCCAGCGGCGGCTGCAGGCGGAGGCGGCGCACCACAGGGACATCGCTAGGCAGCTGCGCGAAACCCAGGCCGAGCTAGCTGCAAGCGAGCACCAAGCCGGCCGGCTGGAGGAGCGCGAGCGGCTCTCTCGCGAGATTCATGACACCGTCGCACAAGGTCTTAGTTCTATTCTGCTGCTCTCCCGTGCGGCCCGCGGCACCACTGATCCAGCAACCAAAGAAGAACAGCTCGAAATTATCGAGGAAGTCGCCAGCGAGAATCTGGCCGAGGCCCGCCGCTTTGTCCGGGAGCTCGCCGGCCCCGATGAGCGGCTGGAAACCCAGCTCAATTCCCTGCTATCCCAGATGCGCAGCCGCGTGAAAGCCTTGGGCGAAGATACCACCCTTGAACTGGTGGTCTCCGGCAGCGGCAAGGTGCCTGCCCAGATCAAAAAGGTCATTGTGCGGGCCGCGCAGGAGGGTCTCAATAACGTCATCAAACACGCCCACGCCTCGCGCGCAGTGGTCACGCTCGGACTTTTCGAAGATGCTGTCACCCTAGACGTTGTTGATAATGGATGCGGCGTAACCGCCTCCCCTAGCAGGGATAATAAGGATCATGGCTTCGGGCTTACCGGCCTGCGCGACCGCGTGGAGAGCGTGGGCGGCACTATGAACCTAGAATCGGGCGAAGGCACCGCCCTGGCCGTCCGTATCCCGCTGAAGGAGCGAAGCAATGGTTAATGTCATGCTGATTGATGATCACCCAGTGGTCCGCGCCGGCCTGCGCGCCATCCTCAATACCTTCTCCGATGTCGAGGTAGTAATGGAGGGCTCCACCGGCGCGGATGTGGATAAGCTTTTTACTGCAGATGCCCCGCAGGTAGACGCTGTAGTCTGCGATATCCAGATGCCCGACGTGGATGGCATCGCAGCCACCAAGCGCGTAGTAGACGCCGGCGGCCCGCCCGTGCTCATCTTGACCACCTATGACACGCAGGCCGATATCCTCGCCGCCGTGGAAGCCGGCGCGATGGGCTACCTGCTCAAGGACTCCCCCGAGCAGGCGTTGCACGAAGCCGTGCTCAATACCGCCGCGCACCGCCGCACCCTAGCGCCGGAGGTTGTGGATCTCCTCGCCCAGCGTGTAGGCCGACCGCAAGAATCACTGTCCACCCGCGAGCTGGAAATCTTGCGGGCGTTATCTAGCGGTTCCTCTAATAAGGAGCTAGCCAAGCAGCTGTTCATTTCCGAGGCCACGGTCAAGACCCACCTCATCCATATTTTCCAAAAGTTGGGCGTGGAAACCCGCACCGCCGCGGTGACCGTGGCACGAGAGAGAAAGCTCATTTGATGCTGGACTGCATAGTCATTGGTGCCGGCCAGGCAGGCCTCGCGGTGGGTTATTACCTGCGCAAGAAGGGCCTAGATTTTGTCCTTCTGGATGCAGAATCCGGTCCTGGCGCAGCCTGGCGCCATACCTGGCCCTCCCTGACGCTTTTTAGCAATGCGGCCTCTTCCAACCTGCCGGGAATGCCCCACTACGAGGGCTTTCCACCGGCCAGCCACGTTATTGATTATTTTGCACGCTATGAGCAGCGTTATGAACTGCCCATTCGTCGGCCAGTCACAGTGGATGAGGTGACCCATGACGGCGCGTACTTCCACGTTTATGCGGGGGAAGAGAAACTCACCTCGCGCACGGTCGTAGCGGCAACGGGCACGTGGTCCGCACCTTTTATCCCCTACTACCCCGGCAACTTTGGCGGAAGGCAATGGCATTCCGCCTTCTATCCAGGCCCCGCGGACTTTGCCGAATCTACCGTGGCGGTCGTGGGCGCGGCCAATTCCGGTGCCCAAATCGCGGCCGAGCTCCTACTCTCCGGCGTAGAGACAACCTGGTACACCCGCAGCTCCCCGCGGTGGATGCCCGATGATGTTGATGGTCGAGTCCTGTTTCAGCGCAATCGCGCCCGCCTCAACGCAATGCTGCGCGGCGAACCAGACCCCGGCGCGGATTCGAACCTGGGCGATATCGTGATGGTCCCACCTGTCTTGCGGGCGCGGGATTCCGGGCTCTTGCAGGCCACTCCAATGTTTTCATCCCTCGATGAGGTCAACACAGACCACCTCATCTGGTGTACCGGCTTCCGGCCTGCCCTCCGGCCTATCCGCGGGCTCCTTGATGGTACCTCCCCCACCGTCGACGGTCTCTTCCTCGTAGGCTACGGCACCTGGACCGGACCCGGCTCCGCCACCATTACTGGGGTAAGCCCCTTTGCTAAACAGACTGCGCAAGCCGTTGCGAATATATGTGACTAAAGCTATAGGGTGCTCCCCACCTATTCGACTACACTGCCTCCTCACAAGCAGTGCCAAACAATAAGGAAAAGCTGGTTTATTCATGTCCGCCTGGGATCTCTACGATGACCTCATCGATGCCATTCCCCGTGACATAGTGGTCTCCCGCGCTGCCCAAAACCCGCGGTGGACCCGCGTTTACACCGAAAGTCCTAGCTGCGGCGTGGCCATGACCATGTCAGCAACCTCCCGCCCCGCCCAGATGAGCGCTGAGTACTCCGGCGTTCCCTTACGTGCCATCGCACAGCTGGCCAAGAGTTGGAATTTCTCAGAGGCGTCCTTCGGCATGGCTGCGCTCAATTCCTATTACGCCACGCCTTCCGTGGCTGATGAACATGGCTTTGCGCTTGCCGACGCCCCCTGGCCCCAAATCTTCGATCCCTTCCGCGAAGCCGTCGCGGGTAAGAAGGTCGCCGTAATTGGCCACTTCCCTTTTGCGCCTAAGGCGCTCAACCAGGCGGCGGATTTTTATATGCTAGAGCGTTCGCTCAATGAGGGCGACTACCCCGATTCCGCCGCCGAGTACATACTGCCCGAGTGCGATTATGTCTTCATTACCGGCTCCGCCTTTGTTAATAAGACCGCTCCCCGCCTGCTCGAGCTCTCCCGCGAGTCCTTCAATGTAATCTTGGGGCCCTCAACGCCCTTGGCCCCTATTCTCCTTCAGGACTACGGAGTATCACAGGTCACCGGCATAGTTCCCACCGACGCCGCCGGTACGTTTGAGTGCCTCGAAGAGGGAGATTCCCTCGATATGTTTAATTTCGGGCACCGCGTCAGCCTGGGTACTTAGACAATTACTCCGGCCACAATCGCGGCGGCGAGGGCACCCAAGCCCAAAGCCGCCATCCAGCCGATAGTGCGGACGGCGCGCAGCTGCGCCTTTGCGCTCTTGCGGCTAACTAGGAACGCGCCCAAGGACGCTCCAAGGGTATTGAAAACCACATCGTCGACATCGCTAAAGCCCAGTGAGAATAGATATTGGGTAGTTTCGATGCCCAAGCTGAGCGCCATGGCTAGAAGGATGATTCCGCCACGGCCAAAGCGGACGTGGCGCGAATGTTGCCCCATCACTACCAAGCACGCGCCAAGTGGGAAAAAGAGCGCTATATTGCCCAAGGTATTGGTCCACGGTCCCCACCACGGATGAGGGTTATTAAAGCCGTTGAACATTTGCAGATCCAAGCTGCGGCGGGCATGTGCAGAGGCATCGAGCACGCCGGGAATATCAATAAACGGCTTGCCCACTGTAGCTACGGCAATAGCCGCCACAACGACCACGCAGGCAACGCCAGCACTGCGCCACAACGTGCGCTTGGCAGGCGCGCCTTGCGCCCTTACCTGGTGCGAAGTGCGGGTGGATCCAGTGGTCGTCATCATAATGCCCAAGTTAACAAGCCTGTCTGAAAAATCCCAGGGAGATTCGCTGTCGAATCCCTGCATCACATTTAACGTACGATGGTGAGCATGAGCACGCTACTAGTAACTCGCAACGAAGATAAAACCGTCACGACCTCCTTTGAAGAGGGAGAGTTCCTCGGCGAGGGTGACCTTACCGTTGATGTTTCTTATTCTTCTCTGAATTACAAGGACGCCATGGCAATCGCGGGCGACCGCGGTGTCATGCGCACCAGTCCCCTTGTCCCGGGCATCGACGTGGTCGGCACCGTTTCCGAGTCCAGCGTAGAGCGCCTACCGGTTGGCACCTTGGTCGCCTCCTTCGGTGATGGCCTTGGCGAGTTCCGCCACGGCGGCTACACCCCGAAGCAGCGCGTTAACTCCCAGTCCACCGTCGCGCTCCCCGCAGACTTCACCGCTGAGCAGGCAGCTGCTGTCGGCACCGCGGGCTATACCGCTGCACTGTGCGTCAACTCTTTGCGCGGGCTTCCCGATGGCCCCGTTTTGGTCACCGGCGCAACTGGCGGTGTCGGCTCCATCGCCGTGAACCTCCTGTCCAATGCCGGGTACGAGGTCCACGCCATGACCGGCCGTCCAGATGACTATTCCCAGTACCTTCACGAGCTCGGTGCCCACACCATTGTGGACCGCGCCGAGTTCGCCGAGGCCGGAAAACCCTTGCAGAAGGCAACCTATGCCGGTGCTGTCGATACCTCCGGCTCCCACGTTTTGGCCAATGTATTGGCTCGCACGGTTTGGGGCGGCACCGTCGCCTCCACCGGTATGGCCGCTGGCCCTGATCTTCCCACCACCGTGTTGCCTTTCATTCTGCGCAACGTACACCTTGCCGGCGTCAATTCCGTAGACGCCCCACTGCACTACCGCCAGAACGCTTGGCAGCTCTTGGCCCGCAAGCTAGACCGTTCCATTCTTGAGTCCCTGACCACAACGATTCCACTTTCGGACGTGGTCGAGGAATCCAAGTCCCTTCTAGAGGGCACCCACCACGGACGCACCGTCCTTAAGATTGCCTAGGCTGCGCCCTAGCTAATATTCCCCGGCACCCGCCGTCATGGCGGGTGCCTTTTGCATACGCTGTTAGGCTTCAGAAGCGAACTCTCCAGCGCCCTGCTCATCAATCCCACGCAACAACTTCCGAGAAATTTCCCCCAAAGTTTGTAGGTCTTCGTCACTAAGGGTGCTCACCACGATTTCATCAACTGCGGCGGTGTGGCGCGCTATTGCCGCATCGAAGGCGACACTTCCCTTTTCCGTCACAGTGACTTCAATGGCTCGAGGCCCAAGTTCCGGCGCTTCCCGCCTGGAGACTAATTTTCGTGATTCCATGCGCACCAGCTGTCGATGCAGGCGCGATTTTTCCCATCGTAGTTCCGTCCCCAATTCGTGCGGACGGGTATGAATTTTGCGGCGGCGATGCAACACCGCCAAGACCGCATAGTCCGCCTCGCTTAGACTAGAGTCTCTCTGCAACTGTGCAGAAAGTCGCGCATGCAGCACCTCTTGCATAGTGACAAAATCTCCCCATGCCGCACTCTGCTCCACACGCATGGCTATCCTCCTTCGATTGCCGTTATTTAACAGCTTAAACAGCGCAGTTGATCTAGCAACCCGTTAGGCGATCGGGAGTTGATACAACAACTCCTACTACTTTAATACGGCGGGCGTATAGCGCGTCAACAATTTAATGACCCTACATCTTTAGGGACAAAATCATATTTACTTTGCTTTTGGAACATTATTGGCGGGGTTATGCAAATGTTTAATCCGTTATGTTATTGGCGCAAAAATTAAATAGTTAAACAAAAAGTCTTAGTAGCGATCCGTCCGCTGGAACAAACGGCGTCTCGGGAGAAGCGACCGAAGTGTTTAAAATGGCGAGCATGGATAAGCTATTTAGCACATGTGGTTTCGATCTAATGGATATTGAAGAGCTCATCGCAGAGCTACCCACGAGCCGCGAAATATGGGATGCACCTAGATTTGATCGAGTCCTTTTTCACGCAGATCCGTCCGACATGGCGGTCACCGCGATGGAGTACGAAGGGGAGTGGGCCGCAGTTCCTTCGTATCGGGGAGGGGAACAGGCCCTGGGAACGATTTATCGCGCAACTCCCTATATCGGCATTGTGGAAACGGGGGATTTACGGTTCGCAGCACTGGCGGATGCACCCTTTGCCCTGCCAGCGGGAAACCCCGTCGGAGGGGAAAAGCTAGAGGGACAGGTCCAGCCGGCGGTTGTGGCCTTGCGGTACGAGGTGGGGGAGCCGGAGGAATTTTCTTTGAATTCTCCTGCTACCGAGCGCTTTTATCGGAACTTAAAGCCCAGCATGCTCAACCCGCAGGTAGAGGTGGCGGGAACCATCGGGGGCATCGCCAAGCACAGCAATGAGCTGGGCATGGGGGAGTTTTGGGTATGCGACCTCGACGGCCTGCCGCTCATTGTGAACAAGAAACTGGAGGTCGGCCAGGGAATCCGGGCACACGGCATAGCGCTGTGTGCCACGGAGTTTTGGGAGGAGTAACTACTTGACGACGAGGTTGACCATGCGGCCCGGCACGTAGATCTTCTTCACTACGTTCTTTCCACTAGTCAGTTCGGCGATCTTGGCATCGGCCAGAACAACCTCGAAGACCGCCTCCTGGTCGGCATCGGCAGCCACGTTGATGCGGGCCTTTACCTTGCCGTTGATCTGTACGGGCACCTCGATTTCATCATCTACCAGGTACTTTTCCTCAAAGGCGGGGAAGGGCTGATAGGTAATGGTCCCGTCGTGGCCAAAGCGCTGCCACAGTTCTTCCGCGATATGCGGGGCGATGGGGGAGACCAACTGGGCGATTGGTTCCACGGCGGCGCGCGGTGCCTCGGTGCGATAGGTTTTGGTCAAGTAGTTGACGTACTCGATGAGCTTGGCCACCACGGTATTAAGCCGCAGGTTCTCATAATCATCGCGCACGCCCGCGATGGTGCGGTGCAGCTGCTTGAGATCATCCTCGCTCAAATTGGCGTCGGTAGTGGCCAGCTCTCCGGTGTCCTCATTGACGGCAAGGCGCCACAGGCGCTGCAGGAAGCGCTGGGAGCCGACGACGTCCTTGGTAGCCCACGGGCGGGAGGTGTCCAACGGACCCATGGACATTTCATACACACGCAGGGTATCGGCACCAAAGTCGCGGCAGATATCGTCCGGAGCTACAGCATTCTTCAGGGACTTGCCCATCTTGCCGTATTCCTGATTGACCTCTTCTCCGTTGTAGTAGAACTTGCCGTCCTTTTCTTCTACCTCAGCAGCTGGCACGTACACGCCGCGGGAATCGGTGTAGGCATAGGCCTGGATATACCCCTGGTTGTACAGGCGACGGTAGGGCTCTTGAGAGCTGACAAATCCCAGGTCAAAGAGCACCTTATGCCAGAAGCGGGAGTAAAGCAGGTGCAATACGGCGTGCTCGACACCGCCGACATAAAGGTCGACACCGCCCGGATCCTGTGGACCATGCTGGTCCGGTCGCGGGCCCGTCCAATAACGCTCGTTTTCGATATCGCAGAATGCCTCATCGTTGCGGGGATCGATGTAGCGCAGTTGGTACCAGGAAGAACCTGCCCACTGCGGCATTACGTTGGTATCGCGGAAGTAGGTCTGCGGGCCGTCACCCAAATCAAGTTCTACCTCGACCCAGTCGCGCACCTTAGCTAGCGGGGGTTGTGGTTCGGAATCCTTATCCTCTGGATCAAAAGAAACCGGCTTATAATCTTCTACCTCTGGAAGCTCCACTGGCAGCATGGATTCTGGCAGAGCGTGGGCAAAGCCATCCTTGTCATAGACGATGGGGAAGGGCTCGCCCCAGTAGCGCTGGCGGGCGAAGAGCCAATCCCGCAGCTTATACTGCACCTTTTCCCGGCCAGAGCCGTCCTTTTCCAGCCATTCAATGGCCTTGGCAATAGCCTCGGCCTTATTCAGGCCGTTGAGATCTAGGCCCTTGTCATTGGCAGAATTAACCAGGGCACCGTCCTCGGTCCAGGCTTCTTCGTCCACGTTGCCGCCAGAAACAACCTCCGTAATGGGCAGGCCGAAGGCCTTAGCAAACTCGTAGTCACGGGTATCGTGCGCTGGAACTGCCATGATGGCGCCGGTGCCGTAGCCGGTCAGCACGTAGTCCGCGATAAAGATCGGGACCTTCTTGCCAGAGACCGGGTTGGTGGCATAGGTGCCAAGGAAGACGCCGGTCTTTTCTTTGTTTTCCTGCCGCTCTAGATCAGACTTGGCGGCAATATCGGTGCGGTAGGACTCCACGGCCTCCTTCGGATCATCGTGGCCATAGGTCCAACGCTCATCTACGTCATCGTCATAAGGGATGGGGGAGAGGAGGGCATCGACAAGCTCATGCTCTGGGGCCAGGACCACGTACTCGGCGCCGAAGAGGGTATCGGGGCGGGTGGTAAAGACCTCGATCTCGTAGCCCTCGGCGGGGAAGGAAACCTCTGCGCCGCGGGAACGGCCGATCCAATTGCGCTGCATGGACTTGACCTTCTCCGGCCAATCTAAAAGCTCTAGATCATCGAGCAGGCGATCGGAATAGGCGGTAATGCGCATCATCCACTGGGACAAGTTCTTGCGAAATACGGGGAAGTTGCCGCGCTCGGACTTGCCCTGTGCGGTGACCTCCTCGTTTGCCAGCACGGTACCCAAGCCTGGGCACCAGTTCACCGTGGAATTAGACAGGTAAACTAGGCGGAATTCATCAATTGCTGCGGCCTTTTCCTCTTCGGTGAGGTCCTCGTAATAGCGGCCGTCCTTAGTGGTGCGCTTATTGGCTTCTAGTTCTTTGATGAGCTCCGCAATGGGGCGAGCCTTTTGCTGCTCCTCATCGAACCAGGAGTTATAAATCTGCAGGAAAATCCACTGCGTCCACTTGAAAAACTCCGGATCCGTAGATTCTACGGAGCGGCGCGGATCGTGGCCGAGTCCCAACATGCCCAACTGGCGGCGCATGTTTTCAATATTCGCCTCGGTGGTGGTCCGTGGGTGCGTACCGGTCTGGATGGCATACTGCTCGGCCGGCAGGCCGAAGGCATCGTAGCCCAAAGTGTGCAGCACGTTCTTGCCCAGCATGCGGTTATAGCGAGCATAGGTATCGGTAGCGATATAACCCAGCGGGTGTCCCACGTGCAGGCCCGCACCGGAGGGATAGGGGAACATATCCTGCACATTGAGCTTTTCCTTAGGCAGCTCGCCCGCATCGGTGGCGAGCTCGCCTACCGGGTTCGGGGCGTTGAAAGTGCCATTGTCTTTCCAGTACTGCTGCCAGGTCTTCTCGATCTGGTTCGCCAGCTCCGGGGTATAGCGGTACGAGGTGGAATCGCTCTGGGTATTCATAATCACACAGTGTAATAGCCGCGTGCCGGTGCGGTGTAGTTCGCTGCCCGTTCCGCGTCCCGCTGGGCACGCGCTCCCAAATTCTTCGCTGGACTCACCCCCGGCTTTCGGGTCATTTCCCCCGCTCGCAGCCAAAATGCAGATCTGCATGAAAATGATCTAGGCTGGGGTAAATGAGCCAGGAGAAGTTTCGCAGCCAGCTTTCATCTTTTGCAGACGCAGCGGTATTTCAGGGGATTCCGCACCTGCGCCTCTCCCCAGCTACCCACACTTTGGAGCTGTACCTACCAGCCTTAACCGCAGGTTATCAGCCAGAGGATCCCCAGTGGACCGTGTCCGCTCAGCTGCTCGACGACAGCGAGGACACTCGTAAGTTCTACTACGTGGAGGGCGAGGAGCCCGGGCTGTGGATCAGCATGCCCCACCCCTTTAGCCACCTGAGCGTCTCCTTTGAAGAGCACACCTTGGAATTCGCTGGCGTGGCCAATGGCGGCTTAGTGCTGGATTCCACCCATCGTCCGGTCGATACCACCGCAGCGATGCCTAAAGGCTCATATACCTGCATCGCCCCTGCTGGCACGGAGCTTGCTAAGGCCAAGGTCGGCGAGGCCCGTCCCCACGGCGCCTGGGAGGGTTGGTCCATCTTCCCGTTAGAGGTGAGCCAATCCTTCACGGTGGAGGCACCACAACAGGAGCCCGCCACCATCAAGGTGTCTGGCAGCCCTGACTTTGCCTGGGATATGGCCGTCAAGTCGCTGCCCAATGCCCACGGGCTAGATGGCGAGCTGGTCTATACCCAGTCACCGCGCGTCATCGCGAACACAGAGCTCAGCATGGAATTGACCTACGTCCCCATCGGTGGGGAAGAGGAGGCCGTGCTAGAGGATGAGCTACCGGAGGGCATCCACGAGGTACTCCCGGCAGATGCCTTCGAAGATCCCTGGGTAGGCCGTTACCGCTTTAGCTTGTACAAGGATGAGGAACTGGTGGATATCCAGTACCTTAACTTCGCGGAAACACTGCATATGCGCGCCAAAAACGAGGGCCCGCGTGGCACTAACTTCCGCTTCATCGACGCCCTGGGCAACCTTTCTCCGTTTAGCTATGCCTTGGCTTCTGCGCCGAATAAGCCCATCCAGATGGAAAAGGGCCAGCGCGTCTTTGGTGAGGACGAGAGCGTACGCGAGGAGACCATCGGCAGCGAGGCCGGCTATGAGCTGACCTTCCAGGTGGAACCGGCGACGATTCGTACCCGGGTCAAGCGCACCGCGGCCGAACCAGTCGATTACCTCGATAAACAAGTCATCCTGGCAGACCAGCTCGACGCCGATGCGCTCTTTACCATCCACTCGCCGGAGCCACTGCCGCTGGCAAAATTCGTGGTTATTGATAAGAACCAGAAGATTAGGGACCTTGTCACCGCCAATGGCTCTACGGAGGCGGCCACCAGCCTGTCCGTACCAAACCGCGCGCTGAAGTCGGCGCTGACGAAGAAGACCTCGCTGGAGCTCTACCTCCTGTGGTCCACGTTGTCCTATGAGGAATACCTCGAAGGCCTGCCGGAAAAGGAGCGCGCAGCGCACCAAAAGCGCAGCTTTGAGCGTCGCGTCATGGAATATGAGGCCACTGCGGCCAGCGACCTCATTTATGCCGCCATCGCCACCGTGCGCAAAGCTCCGTTGGTCTCCCGCGCCACCATCGAGGATGGCATCCTCGTCCCCGAGCAGCCACACGAGGAAGAGGTGGAGCTGCTGGCATGGGCTTGGCCACTGGGCAATCCCGCAGGCGAGCCGCTGCCACTGGAACCCACCGAGGAAGGCTTCGAGCTGCCCGAGGAGCTGCTGGATGCCGGCCACCTCATCGTGGATTTCCGTGAGGACGAGCCGGCCAGCGACTTGGCCGCGCCGCAGTACCCGCCGGCGAGCGCGCTCATCATCTTCCAGGATGGTGAAACCGCAAACACCGAGGGTGTGTGGCCCACCTACGCGGCTATGCGCCGCCTAGCGCCCAAGGCCAAGGAAACTTTCGAGGCGATCATCAAGGAGATTGAGGCCGATCCGCGTGCCAGCATGGATGCCCTCATGGCGGCGGATTTTGAGCCGGGTCAGCGCATGCGCGCTTTTGTCCGCACCGGCTTGGTCTCCCGCAATTTCCGCCGTGAGGAGCCGGCCGAAAAGCCTTCCTCACTGCTGGCCGCGCTTGCCGACGCCGCCCATGACTACATCGAAGCCCACGGCTCCGCCGCGCTCGCGCGCGTGCCATCCACCGGCGTCGACGATCTCACCCGCCCAATGCTGCTGATGAGCGCCACGGGTGAGGCGCCCACACCATCGACGGCCAGCGATCAGCTCTGCGACGATGCTCACCGCATCTCTGCACTGCGCGAGTGCTTTGCCAACGACCTCGCGCTCACCCGCCTAGGCACCATCTCCAACCTGCGCAGCACCGCCATGCAGCTGCGGGTAACGCTGCAGCAGCTAGGTGTGGATAAGTCCGTACTGCACACCTTGCTCGCGCTCGATGCCTTTGGTGATGGCAATTCGGAGCTCGGCGATTCCGCCTGGATGCCGTTTATCTCCTACGTCTTTGCCATCACGGCGCGCGGCATGGCCAATGGCAAGCTGGCCGACCCCGCTTTCGCCGCTGCGCTTGACGGCGCCCTCCCGCAGCTAGCTGAAGCAGTCTCCCTCGCGCCGCAGCTGTTTTACCGCGATATTCTCACCGCGGAGGCGCTCACGCTCAGCTAGTGTGGCAGGCATGCAGGTCATTTCCACCAATGTCGCCGTCCGCCGGCCAGACCCGAGCGGGCGGCACGAGTTTTCGGGCATCGACAAGCAGCCGCAATCCTTCATCGATGTGGCCGCGCCCGGCCCCCATTATGGCGATGGTTCCGGCGTGCGCGGCGATATAATTGGTGACACCCAACATCATGGCGGCAATGATAAAGCCATCTACGCCTACGCCCGCGAAGAGTTGGACTACTGGCAATCCGAGCTTTCCCGCCCGCTGGCGTCTGGCTGCTTTGGTGAAAACCTCACCACCCAAGGCGTCGACCTGTCCGCTCTACTCATTAACCAACGCCTAAGAATCGGCACCGCTGTACTTGAGGTATCCGTTCCCCGCCAACCCTGTTCCACCTTTGCCGGCTGGCTAGGGGAGCGCGGGTGGCTCAAGCGTTGGACCGCCCGTGGCGATTGCGGTACTTATCTGCGCATTATTTCCCCCGGCCGCATCCAACCCGGCGACAGCATCACGATGGATACGCCACCCAACCATGACATCACTATGCGCATCGCCTTTGCCGCCAAAATGGGCAACCGTACTCTTGCCCAGCGCGTTATCGAGGCCGGCTGCCTGCCCGCGCACCAGCACAACGATCTTCGCAGCTAGCCCTATAACGTAAGCCCCCTGGGGCTAGTTTTCAGTCCCTACGCTACGCACCGCACCCTACATCCATATCCTCAAGCGACGATCCCCAGGTGCGCCTAAAGTAAAAGCACACCAGCCTCGATGGCTGGTGTGCTTTTACTGCTTCAGGCAAACAGGGGAGTAACTGTATTACTTACTCTCGTCAAAGTGTAGATGGTGCCCCTTGGCCTTGGGGAAGCGACCGTGCACAAAGAAGTAGTAGATGGCTGCGATGACTACGAGGGCCGCAAGGATGAGGTACATGGTGTCAAAGCCGGTTGCCCCAACAATGGGGCCTAGGCCGAACGGAGCCAGGCCAATGCCTAGGTCCATCAGGAGGAACATGGTGGAGATACCCGCGCCCATCTGTGCGGTGGGTACCGAGCGCACAGAGATGGCCTGGCAGGCGGGGCTGAGGGTGCCGAAACCCAGACCGGTGCAGGCGCCTGCAACCACCAGCATGACGTCGTTGGTGGGGAAGGCCATGAGGAGCAGAGCGATAATAAAGGCTGCAAGGCCGAGGTACATCACGGCGTTATCGCCCTTATGGTCTTGGATGCGGCCCAAAACAAAGCGCATGATAAGCATGGTTACCGCATAACCAATAAAGAATAGGCCTGCGCCAGTCACAAGGTCTTCCTTGCGCGCATAAGCGTTGAGATAAGTAACCACACCGGAGTAGGCGATTCCGACCAACAACATAAACAGGCCGATGGGAACCACGTTGGGGTGCACGGCATTGCGCAAAGTAAAGGCCGGCTTCTCGGCGGAAACTTCAGCTGGGTAGCGCAGTACCAAGGCCAGGACCAAAGACACGACATTAGCGCCTAGCGCTACAGCAAAGAGCGTGTTGTAGCCAATGTTATTAGCCAAGAAGAGGCCGAGTGCTGGGCCGAAGGCCGTTGCCAAGGTAGTACCGAGGGCGAAGTAGCCAGTACCCTCCGCGCGGCGCTCGTGCGGAATGACGGACTGTGCCACTGCCATAAGCGCGGTGGAGGTCAAAGCGTAACCCGTGCCGTGCAGGAAACGGACAATGATAAGAACGGCGACGTTCTGTGCAAAAAAATACGCCATAGCAACAACTGTGACGAAGACTAGAGAGGTCAGGGCGGCCTTCTTGTGGCCTACGCGGTCCACGAGCCAGCCCGAGAATACGCGCATACACGTCGCGCCCAGAACAAAGGCGCTGGAGGCAAAACCACCCACGGTATCCGATGCCCCGAAGCTCTCTACCGCGTAGAGGGCCATGGTGGTCACGGACAAGTAGAAGACCAAAAACTGACAGAAATTAGCCACCCACGCGAGAACGAACGTGGGTGTAATCAGCTGCGGCTTAGCCGCTGCAGATTCAGTAGACGTCATATACTCACTCCAAATAACAAAAAGAAAATTCCCTCTCCACGAGCAGGCCATGAGGCCACGCTGCGCAGTCGAAGGAAATACGAATTAAATTATACGGAGAGGAACTATACGCCCCTCAAGCTTCAATGGTTAATCAAAAGACTCTCTTGGTCTTGTTCGGCCTCACTTTTTGCAGCCCAATGCAAACAATATTGACGGTTTGAGCAGGATAAATGCTTTAGTTCGGGAAAACGGGCTCATTTTTAATGAATGTTTACATTATTAAGCCGCAGCCGGGCCCCGAAAGGGAGCCCGGCTGGCCTGTGTGTCTTTTCAGACGCTTGCGTTTCTAAACATTGACATAAGGGTCACGGATGCCCAGGTATTGAACTGAGGTATATTCCTCAATACCTTCGGCGCCACCTTCGCGGCCCAAACCGGATTGCTTGACGCCGCCGAATGGGGCAGCGGCGTTGGAGATGACACCGGCATTGAATCCCATCAGGCCAAATTCGAGACCATCGGCCACGCGCCACAGGCGGTCTGAGTTTTCCGTAAAAACATAGGACGCAAGACCATATTCCGTCTCGTTTGCTAACTCTAGGGCTTCCGCCTCCTCGCTGAAGGTAAAGATAGGTGCAACCGGGCCGAAAATTTCCTCCTGGGCCACGCGGGTTTCACGTGAAACATTGCTCAAGATCGTGGGGGCATAAAAGTGACCCTCACCTTCGCCACGCTTGCCACCGGTAACAACGGTGGCGCCCTTTTCCACTGCGTCATCCACTAAGGCGGCAATATTGTCGAGCGCCTTGGCCTCAATGAGGGGACCGCAGGTAACGCCTTCGTCCAGGCCATTGCCCACGACGAGCTTGTTAAACTCCGCCGCCAACTTCTGCGTAAACTCTTCCGCCACGGACTCGTGCACTATGAAACGGTTGGCCGCAGTGCAGGCCTCACCAATATTGCGCATCTTCGCACCCATGGCCCCTGCTACGGCCTGATCGATATCCGCATCCTCAAAGACGATGAACGGAGCATTGCCGCCCAGCTCCATGGAGGTGCGCAGCACATTATCCGCGGCACCCTTCAGTAGAGTCTTGCCCACTGGGGTGGAGCCGGTGAAGGAAAGCTTGCGCAGGCGATCGTCGGCAAGCAAAGGCTCCGAAATGGCTGAGGCAGAGCTTCCGGAAACCACATTGAGCACGCCCTTGGGCAGGCCGGCATCGAGCATGGTTTGCGCAAAGTACTGCGTAGTCAGTGGGGTGAGCTTGGCCGGTTTCAGAACCATGGTGCAGCCTGCCGCAACAGCAGGCGCCACCTTGCGCGTGGCCATCGCGAGGGGAAAGTTCCATGGGGTAATTAGCAGGCATGGCCCGACCGGCTTGCGGCGTGTGACCATACGCAAAGTGCCCTCCGGAACGGGGGAATAGCGGCCATAATCGCGCGTTGCCTCTTCGCTAAACCAGCGCAGGTACTCAGCACCATAGGTGACCTCACCTTGAGACTCGGCAAAAGGCTTTCCCATTTCAAGTGTCATCAGCGTCGCGAACTCATCGGCGCGCTCGTGTACCAGCTCGAAGGCCCGGCGGAGGATATTCGCCCGCTCGCGCGCGGTGGTTCGTGCCCACTCATCTTGCACCGCACAAGCAGCATCTAGAGCGGCTACCGCATCAGCGGAATTAGCAGAATCGAGCGTAGCAATGGTCTCTCCGGTGGCGGGATTTTCCACCGTGAAAGTCTCGCCGGAAGATGCCTTTCGCCACTCGCCTCCAATCAAAAGTTGGGTAGGAACCTTTGCCACTACCTCATTAGGACTCATAGTCATTTACATCACCTTTCTTCCCTTTGTTAATGCACCCAACAGTACCCCACTCGTTTCTTTAAAGTCTTTAAAGTCCCGAATACGGCTTCTTCTGCGAGAAAGCCAGCTCGGGCTGTGAGAATATTTATCGGCAATATCTTCCGAGTTATAGAAATTTGGGTTAAAGTAGCTGCCATGAAGAACATGACTACTGCTTGGTGGTGGCGCGCGTAACCCGCGGGCCATCTTTCGCAAGCTATTTTCAGGCTCGCATTCTGCGGGCCTTTTGGCGTTTTTGTGCCTGTGCTCGTGGAAGTTTAATTTTCGTTTCCCATACCCACCCTCTCCGAAAGGGCACTGCAATGCCATACACGGCTACCCGCGACATACCCTACGACAGCGATGCGGCCGCCACATTTGACGCGCTCGCGCAACCGCACGACTCCCTGTTGCTCGAAAGCGCAGACATCGAGACTAAGAAAAACCTCAACTGTCTCGCCATCCTCAAGGCAGCACTCAGAGTCACGTGCCATGGCCACAGGGTGGAGGTGCGGGCCCTCACCAACGCGGGGGAGGTGCTCCTTCCTCCTCTCCGAGACCGGTTCCGCCACCGCCTAGTTTCACGTGAAACTACTACCGCTGTATTCGAATTCCCGCCTTCTGCCGAACCCGACGAGCGGCAGCGACTCCTTGCTGAATCAACCGCTGACATTCTGCGATTCTTCCAATTAGAGGCCACCTATTCCTCTCCGCTACTACCATTTCTAGGGGGCGGGTTCGCTTATGACTACCTGGCCACCTTCGAAGATCTCCCCGAGGTTAAACCGGGGCCGAATTCCTACCCAGACTATGAGGTCTTGGTGGCTCAAACGGTCCTGGAGGTAGACCACCTGCAAAGAACTGCGCGCCTAGAGGGCTGGGATATCGACGAAGACCACCTTAAAGCGGAACTTGATTCCCTAGCCACGCGGCCGGAGACCCCACGCCCCACGGCACCACAGAGAAGCAAGATCCGTGCGGTGGCTGATGCGGATGACGCAACGTTTCGCGCAGACGTGGAAAAGCTCCAACGCAAGATTCACGCCGGCGATATCTACCAAGTAGTGCCCGCGCGTTCCTTCGCGCTGGAATGTCCAAGCGCCCTCGCGGCCTACCGGACGTTACGAGACACTAACCCTTCGCCCTATATGTTTTACGTTCGTGGCGACGGCTATGAGCTATTTGGCGCGTCGCCAGAATCCAATCTCAGGTTCACGCCGGAAGATAGGGGAGTGCAGCTCTATCCCATCGCTGGCACTCGGCCGCGCGGGCTGCGCCCGGATGGGAGCATCAGCCATGAGCTTGATATCCGCAATGAATTAGAGATGCGTACTGACCACAAAGAGATTGCGGAACACACGATGCTGGTAGACCTAGCACGCAATGATCTCGCGCGGGTGGCCGTTCCTCGTAGCCGCCAGGTGGCAGAGCTATTGCAGGTGGACCGCTACTCCCGTGTGATGCATTTGGTCTCCCGAGTCACGGCGAAGCTCCACTCAGATTTCGATGCGCTCGATGCCTATCGAGCCTGTATGAACATGGGCACCCTGACGGGTGCGCCCAAGCTTCGTGCCACCGAGCTGGTGCGGCAAACGGAAGGGACACGCCGCGGATCCTACGGCGGGGCAGTAGGTTACTTGCGCGGCGATGGCGCCATGGATAACTGCATTGTCATCCGCTCCGCCTACGTCCAAGACGGCACCGCAGTAGTGCAAGCCGGTGCCGGTGTTGTCAAAGATTCCGTCCCACAGGCCGAGGCCGATGAAACGGTGCATAAGGCCTACGCCGTGCTCAATGCCATTGCCGTAGCACACGGTGCCGACTTGGAGGTGCAGCGATGAGTTCGCCACACATTGTCCTTCTGGATAACCACGATTCTTTTGTCTATAACCTCGTCGATGCCCTAGCTGGGTTCGATACCACAGTATTTCGTAACACCGTTGCGGTCGATGAAGTATTGGGGGCGCGGCCCGACGTAATTGTGCTTTCCCCCGGCCCCGGCCATCCACGGTCGGCCGGCTGCATGATGGAGCTTATCGACGCCACCCTGGGCACCACTCCCATTCTCGGCGTCTGCCTCGGCTTCCAAGCGCTTCTTGAATACCACGGTGGGGCAGTTGCGCCCTGCGGCCCGGTACACGGGAAATCCGTTCCGATGACTCTCACGCCAGCCGGGGTTCAGCATCCCGTATTCCAAGGGCTTGCCACCGATACCGAACCTGATCAACCAAATAGTCTCGGCACACAGATTCCGGTGGCACGCTACCACTCGCTCGGCTGTACGGATATCCCGCAAGAGATGCGCTGCCTAGCACACACTTCCTCAGATATCGGCGAAGTAGTGATGGCCGCGGAGACAAAAGACGGTATGGGGCTAGGTCTGCAATTCCACCCAGAATCCGTCCTCACACCCACTGGCCCCGTAATGCTCCAACGCTGCATTCACCAACTATCTACCCACACCACTATGGAGAAGGAAAACTAAAATGAGCCGAACACCACTGCGGACCTTTCAGGCCTATCTAAGCAATCCACAACCCACCATCGAAGAAGCCACGGAGGTATTTACCCCCTTGGCCGTGGGTGCCTACGACGATATCCATATCGCGGCATTGCTCGCTCATATCCGGGCTCGGGGCGAGACTTTCGCGGACGTTGCCGGCGCCGCCAAGGCTTTCTTAAAGGTGGGCTATCCCTTCCCCATCACCGGAAAAGGCCTTATGGATTCGGCCGGCACTGGGGGCGATGGCGCAAATACCATCAATATCACGACGGGGGCCTCGCTCGTCGCCGCTGCAGGGGGAGTGAAGATGATCAAGCACGGCAACCGCTCGGTCTCTTCCAAGTCCGGATCTGCGGATGTACTCGAGGCTCTTAATATCCCGCTCGACTTAGACGCCGCCCGAGCGGTCCGCCAATTTGAGGCCTCGAACTTTACGTTTCTTTTCGCCCCCGCCTACAACCCAGCCATCGCCCACGTCCAACCGGTGCGCAAGGCACTGGGCATCTCAACCATATTTAATACCCTCGGCCCGCTCTTGTCCCCAGGACACCCATCACTCCAAATCATGGGCATTGCAAACCCAGATCAAGGCCAACTCATTGCAGAGGTCTTTCGAGAACTTGGCCGCGAGCGCGCCTTAGTCGTCCATGGAGCCGGCACGGATGAGATTGCCACTCATGGCACCACGCAGGCTTGGGAGCTCAGGAACGGCGACATTATCACCTACCAGCTCACCCCTGAAGAGCTCGGTATCGAGCGCCACGAGCTCGCGGAGCTTGCCGGTGGGGATGGCGCTGCAAATGCCTTAGCCCTCCGCGCGGTATTTGCCGGCCGAGGTAAGCCCGCACACGTGGACGCCATCGCTGCCACCGCCGGAGCCATGTTTTACCTCAACGGGACCACGAGGAGTATCGCAGCAGGAGTCTCTCACGCTAAGGATCTGATTAATAGCGGCGCTGTCGAAAAGTGGCTCCATATCCACGAAAGCGCCAACTATGCGGTAGGGGAGAAGAACTAATGACGGCGAAGGAATTGCCAACCGTGCTACAAGAGATCGTCGCCCAGCGCCGCACTCATCTGCCGGCCATTCGCGACAGGTTGTCCTACGTGGACCTCGCTAGCGTACCGCCTTCGGAGCGTTCGCTTGTCGAAGCCCTCGATGGCACCAATCGCTTCATCATGGAATGTAAGTCTGCCTCGCCATCCCTGGGGTTGATTCGCGCGGACTACCGTCCGGGCGATATCGCTCGCATCTACTCACGCTATGCCTCCGCCATTTCGGTGCTGTGCGAGCCTGCGCGCTTTGGCGGCGACTATGACCATCTGCAAACCGTCGCCCAATCTACCCACCTGCCGGTGCTGTGCAAAGACTTCATTGTTGACCCCATTCAGGTTTACGCCGCGCGACACTACGGAGCCGATGCCATCTTGCTCATGATGTCCATCGTGGATGATGACACCTACGTTAAACTCAAGGCGCTGGCTGATGAACTGGGGTTAGACGTCCTGACTGAAGCCATCACCGAGGAAGAGGTGGAACGAGCGCTGCAATTAGGTGGCGACATCATCGGTATCAATAACCGCAACCTCCACGATCTCAGCATCGACCTAGAACGAACCGAGCGCCTCGCTAGCCATATCCCTGAAGGAAAAACGATCGTCTCGGAATCCGGAATCCGCGACAATGCCACCGTCCGCCGGCTGGGCTCTCACGTGCACGCATTCCTTGTAGGCTCACAACTCAGCCGCCAAGAGGATATCGATCGCGCCGCTCGCGATCTTGTCTACGGTGGCAATAAAGTATGCGGGCTTAACTCTGCCTCCGCTGCGCAAGCGGCGCGTGCTGCAGGGGCCCGCTACGGAGGACTTATCTTCGTACGGGAATCGCCGCGCACAGTTTCACGTGAAACCGCGCGTGACATCATCTCCGCAGAGCCGGGTCTGGACTACGTGGCCGTGACACGTTCTTCGGATATCGAAGAGCTACAGAGACTTTCTGAGCTCCCAGGACTCAAGGCACTTCAGCTCCACACCCCATTCCAAGGAAGTGGGGAAGCGGAAAGAGAATTCCTACGCCAGGTACGCAGCGTCGCGGGCGGATTATCCGTCTGGCGTGCCGTCGATATGCTCAGCCCCGATTTCGCAGGACTGGCAACTGACCTTGTCCCAGAAGTAGAAGCGCTAGTCCTGGACTCCGGAAGCGGCGGGTCAGGAAGCTCATTCGAGTGGAGCACTATCCCCCCTGAAGTTAAGGATAAATCCTTCCTCGCCGGTGGCCTCCGGTTAGACAACCTCGAAGAGGCTCTGTCGATCGGCACGATGGGGCTCGATCTCAATTCGGGTCTAGAGTACGCACCCGGCCGCAAGGATTCCTCGCTTGTGTCCCAAGCCTTCCACATCATCCGACGCTATACACACCCATAGAAAGGACACGATCATGACCGTTTCACGTGAAACACTCCTTCCAGCATACTTTGGTGAATTCGGTGGACAGTTCGTCCCAGAATCCCTTATCCCCGCCCTCGACCAACTTGAGAAGGCTTTTGTAGAAGCACAGAATGACCCGTCCTTTCGCGAAGAGCTCAGCGGCCTTCTGCGTGACTACCTTGGCCGGCCCACGCCACTGACAGAGGTAAAAAATTTAGGCGGTAAGGCGAGGATCTTCCTCAAACGTGAGGACCTCGTACACGGTGGCGCGCACAAGACGAACCAAGTCCTCGGACAGGCCCTCCTCGCCAAACGTATGGGAAAGACTCGCATCATTGCAGAAACGGGAGCGGGCCAGCACGGCACCGCCACCGCACTGGCTTGCGCACTCTTAGGGCTCGAGTGTGTGGTCTATATGGGGGCAAAAGACGTCGCGCGGCAGCAGCCCAATGTCTTCCGTATGGAGCTAATGAACGCGAAAGTCGTAGCCGTTGATACCGGGTCCGGAACGCTTAAGGACGCGGTGAATGAAGCGCTCCGCGATTGGACCGCTACGTTCCATGAATCCCACTATCTCCTCGGCACTGCGGCTGGGCCACACCCTTTCCCGACTATCGTCCGGGAGTTCCATAAGGTCATTTCCGAAGAAGCTAAGCAGCAGATGCTTGAGCGTACCGGCGGCCTGCCGGATGTAGTCGTCGCCTGTGTCGGAGGCGGTTCCAATGCAATCGGTATGTTCGCAGACTTCATTGCGGAGGAAAAAGTGGAACTCGTCGGCACTGAACCGGGCGGTGAAGGACTGGACTCCGGCAAGCACGGTGCCACCATCAACAACGGGACCGTAGGAATACTCCACGGCGCACGCAGCTACCTCATGAGGAACGCAGACGGCCAAGTGGAAGAGTCATACTCCATTTCCGCCGGACTCGACTACCCGGGAGTCGGTCCACAGCATGCTTACCTTCACTCCAGCGGCCGAGCACAATACGTTGGCATTACAGACGCCGAGGCATTGGAAGCGTTCCAACTGCTATCCCAGCGGGAAGGGATCATTCCCGCCCTTGAGTCTTCCCATGCTCTTGCTTATGCCTTGAAACGGAAGGATGAGGACATCACCATTGTGGTCTCTTTGTCTGGTCGCGGCGATAAAGATATCGACCATGTTCGCCGCGCACTTGAGGCCCACCCAGAATTTAAACTGCAGGAGAAGCACTAATGAGCAATCGATACGAGAACCTATTCCGATCACTGCGCGAAAGGGGAGAGGGCGCGTTCGTCCCCTTCCTCATGTTGGGCGATCCCACCCCGGAGGACACGCTGGACATTGTACGAACCGTTGTCGCGGCCGGTGCAGATGCACTAGAACTTGGCGTCCCATTTTCTGATCCCGTGGCCGATGGACCGACCATTCAGGCGTCTCACCTTAGGGCGCTAGCGGCTGGCGCCACCGTAGATTCCGCTCTAGAACAGGTGCGGACGATTCGCTCAGAATTCCCTGAGCTTCCCATTGGCATGTTGATCTATGGCAACGTGGCTTTCACGCGCGGCTCCGAGCGCCTCTATTCCGAATTCGCTAAGGCAGGCGCGGATAGCATCTTGCTTCCCGACGTCCCCGTACGCGAAGGCGCTCCATTCATCGCTGCAGCAGAAAAGGCCGGTATAGATCCGATCTTCATCGCCCCGGCTCGTGCCACCGCGAGCACCCTCGAAGGCGTCGCTCACAGCTCGCGGGGTTATATCTATGCCATTTCGCGCGACGGTGTGACAGGTACCGAAAGAGAATCTAAAACCATCGGGCTTGAAGAAGTCGTAGCAAACATCAATAGATTCGATGGCCCGCCGGTACTGCTCGGCTTCGGCATTTCAGCACCCGAGCATGTGCGCGATGCCGTGGCAGCCGGAGCGGAGGGGGCTATTACTGGCTCGGCCATTACTAAAATCGTTGATCGCCACGTTTCACGTGAAACCGCTGCAGAGCGGACCCAAATCGAAGGGACCTCAGGCCGCGCTCGCGTGGACCCCGCGCTGCACAAAGAACTCGCTAAGTTTGTCACCCGCATGAAGGCGGCGACCCGAAAATAGTCCCACAACGCATTAAACCCCTCGTCAGCTCTCGACAGCTGAACGAGGGGTGTGGTTTTGGTGAGCCTCTACGCGGTTGCTTCTGCAGATTCCTCTTCGGAGGGGTCATTCTTGTCGCCTGCGAATTTGTCTACGATCATCGCAATAGCACCGTCGCCGGTGACATTGGCGGCAGTGCCGACCGAGTCGATGGCAATGTAGGCGGCGATCATGAGCGCCACCATGCCATCATCAAAGCCCATCATGTCTGCCAGAAGGCCGGCCGCCACCATGACGGCACCGCCCGGAACGCCCGGAGCAGCAATCATCATGATTCCCAACAAGAAGATGAAGCCAAGTCCGGTACCGGTGCTAATATCAAGGTTTGCCATATACACGATTGCGAAGGCATAGAGCGTCAGCTTAATCATCGAACCGGACAAGTGGATGGTCGCGCACAGCGGGATAACAAAGCTTGCCACCGGCTTTGAAATGCCATTCTTAAGCGTAGACTCCAAGGACACTGGGATAGTCGCGGCAGAAGAGGAGGTTCCCAAAGCCGTGAAATAAGCCGGCAGCATATTGCGAAGCGCCTTGAAGGGATTCTTCCCGGTAATCGCACCAGCAATGATGTATTGCAAGACCAAGTAAACCAGGGTCATGACAACCGCCAAAATCAAAACCTTGGCAAAGGCCGAAAGTACCGAGCCCAGATTGCCATTCATGCCCAATCCCAAGAACATGCCAAAGATATAGAAGGGCAAAATCGGCACAACAAAGCCCCAGATTACCTTAACTACTACGTTCTCCAATTCCTTGGTGACAGCATACAAAGTATCGGACTTCACGGTAGTCATAGCTACACCAATGCAGAACGACAACAAGAGGGCAGTCATAACCTCAAAAGGCGGCGCCATCTCCACCTCGAAGTAGGGAGAGAGTGCACCCTCATCAATATCGGAGACATTAGTAATCAGATTCTGACCACTAAGCATGGTGGGGTAGAGCCAGTGGGCAAGCACATAGGCAAGAAGACCGGCGACAATAGTGGAGCCATAGGAAATCCCCGCTGTAACCCCCAGCCACTTACCGGCACCACGCCCGAGACCCGCAATGGACGGAGCGATCAGCGCGAAAATAAGGACCGGGATAAAGAAGTTGAGGAAGTTGCTAAATAGTCCATTGAAGGTGGCGAATACGCGACCAAACCATTCTGGCGCGAATCGGCTGACCACCACGCCAAAGATGATGGCAACGATAATGCGGAACAACAAAGATTCCGAGAGTTTCTTGAGATTCATTTACTTACAATCAGATCGGGTGCTCTACCTCTAGGACTAAACGACCGAGGCGAAACAGCGCAGTGCGGAGGCCAAGGTCGATTCAATATCTATCAATCGACCTTAAATGCATACTACCTGAGCGCACACAGCGACAGAACACTCGG
This sequence comes from Corynebacterium nasorum, assembly GCF_032821635.1. Classification (NCBI taxonomy): domain Bacteria; kingdom Bacillati; phylum Actinomycetota; class Actinomycetes; order Mycobacteriales; family Corynebacteriaceae; genus Corynebacterium; species Corynebacterium nasorum. The sequence goes on from NZ_JAVBIE010000007.1 coordinate 54,631, forward strand.
CCTAGGCGCAATTTTTATCTCAGCACTACAAGGCTAAACTGAATACATGATCGCAGTGGGAATCATCTTCTTCATCCTCGCCGTCTTCCTCATCGTTGTAGGTACCATGGCCTCAACCAAGCGCCTACCCGGAAATAACTACATTGGCTTGCGACTGCAAGAAATCCGCAAGTCTCGCGAAGCGTGGGATAACGCCCATCGCATCGCTGGTCCATTCTGGATCCTCAGCGGTGTCTGCCTAATTTTCGGTGGAATCGTCGCGCTTAGCGCTGAGGGCTGGATGTGGCTCCTTCCGGTTCTTACCTTTGTGGCGGCAGTTCTCGCCCTATCTGTAGGTTCCAACCTCGGCTCGCGTGCCGCGTTCCTCTACGAACAGGCACACGCTAGTGAAGAAGGTTGTGGGGATTCCTGCAATTGTGGCTCCGACGGTTGCGGTGGGGAAGAGGCTGCCGCGGCTTCTACACCGCAGGTCGATGTCGACGCACTCCGTCACGCCGCACGAGAATCTGACAGATAGCAGCGCCTGCTGCACAACCGCCCCCCTCTGGATAAGAATTACGCCTCATCCAGAGGGGGAATTTTTGTAGCTATTTCCTCTCGCTTGAATAGCTCATTGGATGTTTCCCGACAGTCACAGTGACGTTATAGGTCAGGCTCGTTACATCTTCTTGTTCCGTCACTTACGATATCCCGTCACTCTTTCAATATATTGGTCACTTCAACGCTAGGCTTCGTTAATAATTGGATTACCGTACTTTTCGCCTTACTGCCAATAACGATGGAGATTGCGTAAAGCTTTCGGGGAACCCAGAAAGTAAAGAGCATCAGAGGCCTCCGCTGGGCAAAATGATACATATGAAGAAAAGCACCGCCCTCGCAGCCATCGCCGCTTCGACCTTTGTCATTGGCGCTTATAACGAGCAAGGCCACAAAGAGCCGACATCCACACCGGTAGCGGAGGGACAGCAGTCGACCCATAGCATCGTCGATGATTTAGGCATTGAATCTGGCACCTATGAACTCACTCCTACGCCCACTGGCTCCCCTGAAACATGGGAGGGCTATCTGGTTAGTTAACTCCTGTGTTTCACGTGAAACTCTAAATTCGATCAGCTACTCGGCTGAGTCACAATGCACCACCATCACCAGCTAGACTAAGGGCATGAATAAGTGCTCTCGCCGAATCTTCTTGCTCGGTACCGCTACCACCTTCGCAGGTGCCTACTTGGCAGCCTGTGGCTCTTCTCCGTCCGCGGAAATCGCAGCTACGGAAATTCCGGTCGGATCCGCGAAGATTGTAGATGGCGTCATTTTTACTCAGCCGAAAGAAGGTGAGTTCAAGGCCTATTCCCAGACCTGTCCGCACCAGCACAATCCGATCACCAAGATCGATGGCATGACGGCCACCTGCACCGCACATAACACCTCCTATGACCTCAGCGATGGAAGCGTAATATCCGGACCGGGCCGCGACCCCTTGGAAGGATACGAAGTTAAGCAAGACGGCTCTAATGTCACTACAGCCTAGGGTGCATTCCTCCCTCTGTGGTTTCACGTGAAACCACAGAGGGCATATTTTTGGCCCGAGTATTTCCGGGAAGAAGGAGCGGTAGGGTTTAAACTTTTAGAATGCTGCAGAGTTTAAAGAAGCCCGACCCCCTCATAGTGCTCATCATCTTGGCGGTCATCCTTGCGGTCATTGCACCAGCCCGTGGGGATTTTGCCGAGACATTCGGCCAGTTAACAAATGTTGCGATCGCTTTCCTCTTCTTTTTGTACGGCGCTAGGCTCTCCACTCAAGAGGCCCTCAATGGGCTTAAGCATTGGCGCCTACACCTAACGATCCTGGCCTTCACCTTTGTGGTCTACCCGCTAATAGGTATAGCGCTACGACCGCTTACCGCTTTCATTTCGCACGATATGTACCTGGGGATCTTGTTTCTCACGCTGGTGCCGTCCACCGTGCAATCTTCGGTTGCTTTCACTTCCATCGCGAAGGGGAACGTCGCCGGCGCAATCGTGTCAGCATCTACTTCTAACTTGGTCGGAGTATTTATTACCCCTTCGCTGGTTATGCTCCTCATGGGTACCGGGGGAGGAGTCCACATCGACACTTCCGTATTTGGAGAAATCGCGCTCTTGCTGCTGGCTCCCTTTATCCTGGGTCAGCTGACTCGGCGCTGGGTTGGCAAATTCGCCCAAAGCAAGGCCACCAAAGTGGTAGACCGCGGCTCCATTGCCATGGTGGTGTATTCTGCCTTTTCCAAAGGCGTAGTAGACGGAATTTGGTCCTCCATCTCCATATGGGAGTTGGCCTTCCTTGTCGCCTTCGCAGCGATCTTCGTTGCTTTCATGCTGTGGCTCACCAAGAAGGTAAGTGAAAAATTGGGATTCAAGCGCGCCGATACAGTCGCAATCGAGTTCTGTGGATCGAAGAAGTCACTAGCCACGGGCCTACCCATGGCCTCGGTTATCTTTGCTTCTGGGGGAACGTCTCTTGGTCTACTTATCCTGCCGTTGATGATTTACCACCAGGTCCAGTTAATGATGTGTTCGTGGCTGGCATCCCGCTACGCCCAGCGTGCCACCACGTAGCTACACTTAGGTCCTATGGGGAAATTTCTATACGTACGAACTGAACTAACCGTGCCCGGCGTAGGCTCGGCCATCCATATGGCGGAAATGGAGGAGCAAGATGCGCGCAGCTGTCGAATGGTCCGCATGATCGCCCTCGATCCCTCAGATGCCATAGTTGGTGTGGCTACCCCGACCAGTTCCACGGGAAACGTAGATCAGCCGCAGGAGGTTATCCCACACCCGGATACCTACGATGAGTTTCCAGACATTAGCGCCAAATACGTGGACCAATCTCATTTCGACGCCCTATGGTCCGAAGCTACCGCCAAGTTCGGCCTTTAGCGTCGAAACACGATGCCTACAAGACAACGTTAACGAGGAGCATATAAAAAGCGGTTCCTCCGAAGATGGACAGCGCTGATTCACGCTTCCACAGGTGGAGCAGGAAGGTTACCACCACGCCGAGGAGAGCCGCCCAGATGCCCCCAGGGGCACCTGCCTGCCCGTAGACGGTATAAACCACCAAAATGGTCATCACACCTACAGGCATCATCATGCCCAGCAATGAAAAGAACTGGCTATCCTTCATCCATTTCACAAAGGAAAAGGGAAGCTGGCGCAGCACAATGGTAATAAGGCCGACTGGGACCAACACCGTGGCGATGGAAGCAAGCGTAACTCCAGCGGGCATTAGCGTTCCTCCCGGAATCTCGTAGACTCGCCGCGGCTACGCAAGCCAATAGCGGCATCGATGCGGGGAGATGCGTAGCGGATAATAAGCAGAATGAAGTAGGCACTCAGCCCCACCATGAGCAGTTGTCCTGGGGCGAAGACTGCAGCAAGGATTCCCACCACCACAGCACTTAACGGCAATGAAAAGTCCTGGTTACTGCGGAAGGAATCCATTGCAAGCACGACAAAAAGGGCAACCAGAGCGAATTCCATTCCCTGCACGGAAGAGGGAATCACTCGGCCGGCGAGGGCACCGACGATGCCGCCGCCTACCCACAAGACCTGACAAAAGATTTGGATGGTGAGTATTCGGTTCCCACTCGGGCGCTCCTCGGCGGGGAGGGAGGAGACGATGGCATAGGTTTCGTCGGTAAGCGCATATGTGGAATAAGCCCGGCCCACCCGTGAATGAATGCGGTGCCGGGGAAAGGTGAGGCCATAGAAAATATGGCGGAAGTTCACCATGAATCCGGTAAGCAACGAAGCAAAGGCGGAAGCCCCACCAGTAACCATGGAAATGGCCAAGAATTCCATAGAGCCGGCGTAGATGACGAGGGAGAAAATCGGCGTCCACCACCAGCTGAAACCGGATTGGACCATGAGTAGGCCGAGGGGAATAAGGCCGATCGCGGCGACCCAGGTATCTCTTAATCCTTGAGAAATATCCGGGCGCATGCGGGCTAGTCTAGCCCATTGCCTGCAGCGCGATAGGAATTAATTGTCTTCCACGTTGACTGGATATGTGGAATAGAGAGGCAACGGCATGGGCTGACGTTTCATAACATCGGCCCAGAGATCGGCCGGACCTGGAGTAATAACGTCTTGGGCAAGGGCAGGGGAGACGAACCATTCGCCGGCCTCGATTTCCTCCTCCAACTGGCCCGGGCCCCATTCGGCATAGCCGGCAAACATACGCATGCCAGAAACTAGGGGCTCGATCTCTTCTGGGTCCGCGCGCAGATCCACATGTGCCAGGCGCGGTGCGAGGCGGGTGAGCCGATCTTGCTTGTCCACATCGACGCCCTGTTTAGTCTGCGCGAGCCCAACAACGGATTGTTGGTTGAGCGGACCGCCGATATACAGCGCCTGCGGTTTAGCCACCACGGGAAGCCATTCCGGCAGCACATTGAAAATAGCTACCTCAGAGCGCTTGGTCAGATCCACGCCGAAGGTCATAATGTCATTGTGCTCAATGACGAGGATGACGGAGCGGGCGAATTCCGGCGAAAGCATGCCCGGAGCAGCGATAAGAAGCTGGCCGGGGGCGGGGTCATTGCGCTCGAGGGCGTTAAATAATCTATCGGCAAACATCACTGTTTAGAATCCCACCACTCGCGCAACTTCGCAATCGCTTCCTCGCGCTCGAGGGGGCCGTGCTCTAGGCGCAGCTCCTTGAGATAAGACCATGCCTGGCCCACCTCAGGGCCGGGCTGAAGACCGAGGATTTCCATAATCTCGTTGCCGTCAAGGTCCGGACGCACGCGAGCCAGGTCCTCCTTGCGGCCGATCTCTTCGATGCGCTCCTCAAGCTGATCATAGGTGCGCTGGAGTCGACGGGCCTTTTTAGCATTGCGGGTGGTGCAATCGGCGCGCACCAGCTTATGCAGACGGGGGAGGAGATTTCCGGCGTCGGTGACATAGCGGCGCACGGCAGAATCGGTCCACTGATTTTCCCCGAACCCGTGGAAGCGCATGTGCAGGTACACCAGCTGGCCGATGGCCTCCGTGGTGGCCTTGGGGTACTTCAACTTGCGCAGGCGCTTGCGGGCAAGCTTGGCGCCCACCACCTCGTGGTGGTGAAAGGAGACCTTGCCATCGGTGTTATCAAAGGTATCCGGTTTGCCAATATCGTGTAGAAGCGCCGCCCAGCGCAGGACAAGGTCTGGGCCATCTTCTTCTTGGTCCATGGCCTGACTTAGCACCTTCAGCGAGTGAGCATAAACGTCCTTGTGCTGCGCGTGTTCATCCGCGGTCATACGCAGTGCGGGGATCTCCGGAAAGATATAGTCCGCAATTCCGGTGGAAACCAGCAGGTCAATGCCGTCCCACGGTGCAGTGCCGCAGATAAGCTTATCCAGCTCCACCTGTACGCGCTCTACGGTGATGCGCTGGATCTCGCCGGCCATATCCCGCATGGCATCTACCACCCGATCGGCCACGCGAAATTCCAGCTGGGACGCAAAACGCGCCGCCCGCAGCATGCGGAGCGGATCATCGTGGAAGGAGATTTCCGGCTTGTCCGGGGTATCGAGCACCCGGTCGGCCACATCCTGGAGGCCGTGGAGGGGATCGTGGAAGGTAAAAGAGGCGTCGGCAAGCAGCTCGATGGCCATCGCATTGACCTTAAAGTCACGCCGCACTAGGTCACCTTCCAAGGTGTCACCATAGACCACCTCAGGGTTGCGGGACTGGCCATCATAAGAATCGGAACGGAAGGTGGTGATCTCAATCTGCTGACCCTTATAGGCCGCGGAGACGGTACCGAAGTCGATGCCGGTATCCCACACGGTCTCAGCCCACTCATCCAAGATCTCTTTAACCACGTCCGGGCCGGCCGGAGTGGTAAAGTCCAGGTCATTTCCCAAGCGGCCCAAAAGCGCATCGCGCACAGAGCCGCCCACAAGGTAGAGCGAATAGCCACGGGCGGCAAATTTCTCCACCAAACCGCCCAGCAGGTCGCTGAGGGAGGAGACGGTGGATTCCGCGCGGGCAAGAACGCCAATTAGCTGAGTGTCCTGAAAATTCACGGGTGAGAGTCTACTACGATTGGCAGGGATGACTAACCAAGAACAGGGCCCCTCTAAGGGAGGCGGCCGCAACCGTAACCGGTCCCGGCGCAGGCGGCGCCGCCGGCCGGATAATCGCGCGCGCCGCAGCACTCAGCAGCGCAGGCCCTACCGCGGTGGCAATGGCCAATCCACGGCCATGGAAACCCGCGATGAAACCTCCGCCGGCGGCCTTGTTGTCTCTGGTTTGGCGGAGTGTGTCGATGCCACTGGCCAGGTAGATCTTTCCCGGCTTTATGTGGCGCTCATCGGCCGCCTCGACCGTCGCGGACGCCTGCTGTGGTCCATGCCTAAAGGCCACGTAGAAAATGGCGAGGCCAAAGAAATCACCGCTGAGCGCGAGGTATGGGAAGAAACCGGCATTTCCGGTGAGGTTTTTGCAGACCTCGGCATGATTGATTATTGGTTCGTCTCTGATGGGGTGCGTATCCATAAGACAGTGCACCATCACTTGCTGCGCTTTGTAGACGGCATCATGAACGATGAGGATCCGGAGGTCACCGAGGTCGCATGGATTCCCGTCTCTGAACTCATCGAGCATTTGGCCTACGCCGACGAGCGCAAATTGGCGCGCATCGCGCATGATCTCCTTCCCGATCTCGCACGAAAGGAAGCCGCCGCGGGGAAAGTGACCCCACGGTAATGCGCCAACGCCTGAAGTCTTGGGCCGCCGTGGGCGGCTGCCTGGCGGTAGCGGGGTGGGGATTGTGCCTGCCGCTGCCAGAGGCCGCCGCGCAGATGGATTCGACTGCGGGAAAACAGCAGGATATCCAGGCATGGTTGGGCGCGCGCGGACCAGAGCGGGCCACTCTCGACCTCATCAAGGCCGAACCCTTCACCGTGGGCAAGGAACTGAAACTGACCTTCCAGGTGCACAATCCCACCGATGAAGCCATGGAAGACCTCCAGCTCACCAGCCGCCGCGGCGATGCCGTAGAGGGTACCGCGCAGGCCCGCACGCAGCTGGCCACCGGCGAATTCCCGTATTACGGCCCCAGCACCACCACCGCGCCCCTGCAGCCGGGTGAAACCCGGGAGGTTACCTTCCAGGTTCCCACCTCCTTACACGGCGAGCAGACCCTAGCCATCGAAGACGCCGGTGCCTATCCGCTGCTATTTACCCTCACCGGCACTGTCGGCGGCGAAGCGGTCAGCTTTGCGGAAGAACGCCTAATAGGCCAGGTGCAGGGAAAGAAACAGGCGCTTGGCGATGCCCCCTCGGAGCCCAAACCCCACGATCTCACCGTGGTCTATCCCATCAGCGCCGATATCGACTCGGTACCAGGCGGCGCTGGGGGAGAAGACCTTATTCTCGCCTCCGATGAGCTAGCCACCGAGCTGGCTGAGGGCGGCCGCCTCGATCGCTTGGTGAGCACCTATGCGGACCACGATCTGCGCGGGGCAGGCTGCGTAGCCATCGATCCCGCACTCTTGGACACGGTCAACCGCATGGCGGAGGGCTATAAGGTGGGTTCGTCCCGCCCGGCTCAGGCGGAGCGTCCTAAGCGCCTGCGTGATTCGTGGTTCAATAACAACGACGATGTGCACCTCGAACCCGGCACTGGCAAAGAGGATGCCGCCCGCTGGCTCAAGCGCCTGCGCGAACTCGATTGCTTTATGTCTATGCCGTGGGCAAACGCCAATGCTTCATCCGTGGCCAAGGCGAATAATCCCTTCCTTACCTACGAGGGGCTGCAGCGCGGCAACCACACCATCGAGCGAATTCTCGGCACCAAGCCAGCCACCTCTGTCCTCGCGGTTGGCTCCGGCTATGTGGATCAACAACTGCCCCTGCCCGCACTGGTGGCTGATAATACTTCGTGGCCCGGCCGCGCCGTGACTTTCGACGCCTCCCTGGGCGCCCTCCTCGCCCAAACCGGCTCCAAACCACAGACGGTGGGCTATTCCAACCCAGAGCTGCGCTACGACTACTCGCTCGATTCCGAACTTTCCCGCGCCATCACCGGCGGCGCCGCGTTGAGTTTAGCCGCTAGCGATGACACTGTGGCGCGTTTGCCCAATTACTTGGATCCCAGCGCCGCCGAATACGCGCTTGACTCCGCCGAAGCGCTCATCGATTCCGGCCAGTCCCATGCGCGTACCGTCGGCAGCCTCAAGCAGGAAACCGCCGATCCGGGGTCACTGCCTGGCAGCCCCTTTAGTGATCCCGCCGCCTTCGCCGAATCCGATATCGTCCGCGTGGAGCAGCAGGCCCGCTATACCGATGAGCTGATGAATATCATGGTCGATGATCCAGATATCGCACTGACTCCCTATGAATTCGTCCTGCCTTTGCGCCGGGATTTGCTGGCCGCGCTCTCGCTGACCAACCGCGATAGCTTGGGCAGTAATGCTGAAGCGCGGCGAAGGTTCACCCACACGATGGATGTGCATTCGAATACTTTGCGCGATCTGCGATCTTCTGTGGCGCTTATCCCACCGGGCAATGTTTATACCCGCGTATCCGAGTCATCGCCGCTGCTCATCGTGGCAGAAAATGGGCTTCCGCTACCGGTGGAGGCCAAGCTGCAATACGATGCCCCCGATGGCGCGCGCCTCAACACGCCCAAGAGTGTCCGTATTCCGGCCAAGGGCTCTATTACTGTATCCATGACCGCCGATATGCCTAAGGACGTCGATCGCACAGACATTGGCCTGTGGCTTGCCACCCCAGAAAAGCAAACCATCTCGGAGCCGATCAGTATCGCTGTGCAAACGCGTGCCGGTATCGTAAGCGTGTATGGCGTCGGCATAGCCGGCGCTCTTGCGCTGGTCCTCGCCACTCTCTTCCGGCTAGGCCGCCATCGGCGCAAAAAATCACAAAGGCTTAAAAAGTAAGTTGAAGTTGTATCCTCTATGACTGATAAAACTGGCCGCGAGGCCGAACACGTGGAGAAGTCACCTGCGGGTGTAGTTGACCCGAAGGATGCCGCCGTGCCGGCAGAGCACCCCGCCCCAGCGGGTGCCCGCGGCCGCATCGTCCGCGCCTCTCCTCCCGCTCCGGTGCCAGAAAAGCGCCCCAAGCCCGCGGTGCAGGACACCACCGTTCCTCCCGAGGAGGACAAGTCCGCGCTCACTGGACGCAACGCGGAAAACGAATCATCCAATCAGGACGTCATCCGCGCGACGGGCACGATGGCCATCGCGACGCTGCTATCCCGCGTCACCGGCTTCCTGCGCCAGATGCTCATCGGCGCCACCCTCGGTGCCACGGTGGGCACCGCGTTTAGTAGCGCCAACCAGATCCCCAACCTCGTCACCGAGATCGTATTGGGTGCCGTGCTGACCTCTCTGGTCGTGCCCGTTCTCGTACGCGCCGAAAAAGAAGACACGGACCGAGGCGAGACCTTTGTCCGGCGGCTATTTACCCTGGCCTTTTCTATCCTGGGCATAGTCACCATCGCCTCCGTGGTGCTCGCACCCTTCTTAACGAGGATGATGCTGCCGGAAGATTCCAAGGCCAATGCCGTGCAGGCAACCTCCTTGGCCTTCTTATTGCTGCCGCAGATCCTCTTCTACGGCCTCTTCGCCCTCTTCCAGGCCGTTCTTAATACTAAGAATATCTTTGGTCCAGGTGCGTGGGCGCCGGTAGTCAACAACGTCATCTCCATTAGCGTGCTGCTGGCTTATCGCTTCCTGCCCGGCCAGCTCGACCCGCACGAGCCCACCCCGGTGGCCGATCCCCACGTCATGCTATTGGGCTTGGGCACCACCACGGCGGTGATGGTGCAATGCCTCATCTTGTTGCCGTACCTCAAAAAGGCCGGCATTAACCTGCGCCCCAAGTGGGGCTTGGATGCCCGCATCAAGCAATTCGGTGGCATGGCTCTGGCCATCATCACCTATGTGGCTATCTCCCAGTTGGGCTACGTGATCACCTCCCGCGTAGCCGCCTATGCGGATGCCGGCGCCCCACTGGTCTATCAGAATGCTTGGCTCATGCTGCAGGTGCCCTATGGCGTAATCGGCGTGACGCTGCTGACGGCCATCATGCCGCGCCTGTCCCGCAACGCCGCCGACGGCGATGTTGATGCCGTAGTCCGCGATCTGACCTTGGGCTCAAAGCTGACCTTCATCGCGCTTATCCCCATCGTCATTTTCATGACCGGCTTTGGTGTACCGATTGCCCGAGCCCTCTTCCAATACGGTGCCTACGGCGCCGAGAGCGCCGAGCAGCTTGGCCTGACCATCAGCTTCTCCGCCTTCACGCTCATCCCGTATGCCTTAGTGCTGCTGCACCTGCGCGTGTTCTATGCCCGCGAGGAAGCCTGGACGCCGACCTTCATCATCGCCGGCATCACGCTGACCAAGATCGTCCTTACGCTTTTGGCCCCGTTGATGACGTCCAACCCGGACCGCGTGGTGATTTTGCTCGGTACGGCCAATGGCTTTGGCTTCGTCTCCGGTGCGGTCATCGGTGGCTTCTTGCTCAAGCGCAAGCTCGGCAGCCTCGGCGGCAAAGCCGTCACGCAGACCGTGCTGTGGGCTTCTGGTGCCGGTCTCGTAGGCTTGGTTGTCTCCTGGGTGCTGTACTGGGGCGTGAATTACCTCCTTCCAGAGAATTTGCCCTCCATCGTCTCGCTGATCAAGGTCGCGGTGCTTGGAGTCATCTTCCTCATCGCCACCGGCCTGGTGCTCTCTAAGTCCTCCTTGCCGGAGGTCCAGAACCTGGCCCGCGCCTTGCAGCGCATCCCGGGCATGTCCCGCTTCATCAAGGTCGATTCCTCCAAGGCTATCGAGCTGGAGGAGCCCGACGTGCCGGAAATCCGGCCGGTATTCACCCAGGATGCCTTCAATGCCACCCTGGTACCGCCACCAATGTCCGCCGGTATCGTCCGCGGCCCACGCCTCGTGCCGGGCGCCCCGGTATCGGATGGTCGCTTCCGCTTGCTCCAAGATCACGGTGCGGTCACCGGTGCACAGTTCTGGCAAGCACGCGAGCAGTCCACCGGCCGCCTAGTCGCGTTGACGTTCGTCGATACCAATAGCCTGGCACCGATTGCGCCATCGACTCCGGGAGTTGCCGCCCGCCGCTCCGCCGAGATTTCGCGCAATACCCGCCGCCTTGCCGAGCTGGAGCTCGATACCGTGGCGGATAATATCCAAGTCCTGTCCTACCGCACGGGCTGCCTGGTGGTGGCGGATTGGTTCGAGGGCACCTCCCTCAAGCAGGTGGCTGAGGCCGATGACCTCGACCCCCATTCTGTGGCTCGTGCTACTGCGCCGCTATTTGCTGACGCCGCCGCTGCCCACGATGCCGGCCTCATCCTCGGAGTGGAACACCGCGACCGCTTCCGCGTCTCTACCGACGGTGTAGTCAAGGTGGCCTTCCCCGCCGTACTGGATGGCACCTCCGCCGCCACCGACCGCGAGGCTCTCAGCTCCGCCCTGGAGCTGCTCGTGGAGTCCACGGATCCTTCGCCGAAGAAGCTGCGCGATATTTCTGAAGATGCCAACCTCTCGGCCGACGAGGCCGCTCAGCGCGTCGAGGACGCACACTTTGCCCTCGATAATGCTGATGAGGACAGCCGCGAGGAAAAGATGGAACAGCTGCAGGAGGCAAAGGCGCTGACCTTAGCCGGCATCGCCCAGCGCCTGCACGACTTCGCACCGGAGGAACCGGAGGAAGCACCCGAGGCCTTGCCGGTAAAGGCAGAAGAAGAACCGGCCCAAGAGGATGACCCGGCCCAAGAGCCTGGCTTCGGCGGCCGTGGTTATTCCGGTTCCGGCGTCATCGTCATCGGTATCTTCGCCACCATCTTCGTCGTGGCAATGGCTGCGCTCACCACCTGGATCATGTCCTTGCTCAGCAATGTGGAGACGCCTAACCCAGTCAGCGAAACCATCCACGGCAGCACTGAAATTCCGGATGCCCCGCCGGTGCGTCTCCAGCCTTCCTCTGCGGTTACCATCCCTGATAACAAGGACGAAGCTGCGCTTATCGACGGCAAAACGGCCACCACCTGGTCCACCGAAGAGGAAGATACCGGCGTCCTCGTCACTGTGGATTCGCCAACGCACTTCGCAGTCTTGCCGGTGGTGCAATCCAATTCCACTGGGGCAAAGTACGCCGTCTATGGCGTTAACCGTGACCGCTTCAACCCAGAGAACCCACAGGCTGGCTCTCTGCACCAACTGGCAAGGGGCAAATTCAAAAACGGCAAGGAAGACATCGAGCTGGAGAAAACCCCTGAGCAATTCGATGGGCTGCTGCTCATGATCACCGAGCTACCCAAGTCCAATAAGGCAACCATCGCAGACATTGGGCTCGTCGGGCAGCCCTAGAAAAGCTCCTGTAGCTCAGACTTGATTCCTGGTCCATAAATAGACGGCCGAACTGAGGAAAACTCGCTTCAGTTCGGCCTCAATTCTATTTTCCCCAACACAAAACTCCATGAGCTGCGATTTCTAAACTATTTTACTTCAAGTGTTGACTATTTAGGAGTAGTGCGTACACTGTGGGGTGTAACACAAGCAACAACTTTAGGAGTATCCACTATGTCCCTCGCAGCAGGTACCTACGCACTCGACCCAGCCCACACCGTTATCGGATTCGTCGCCAAGCACGCAATGGTGACCAAGGTCCGCGGCAACTTCGCAGATTTTGAAGGCACCATTACCGTGGCCGAGAACATCGCTGAGTCCAACGCTCAGGCCACCATCCGTACCGCATCCATCTCCACTGGCAACGATGACCGCGATGCCCACGTAAAGAACGAGGACTTCTTCGCGGTAGAGCAGTACCCGGAGATCACCTTCAAGGCCACCAACCTCAACGTTGATGAGAATGGCAACGGCACCGTCACCGGTGACCTCACCATCAAGGGCACCACCAAGTCCGTCGACCTCGATGTGGAAGATGTTGCTACCGCTGAGGACCCCTTTGGTAATACCCGCCTGGGCTTCGAGGCAACAACCAAGATCAACCGCAAGGACTTCGGCATTGACTTCAACGCTCCACTGAAGACCGGCGGCGTGCTGGTCTCCGAGGAGATCAAGATTGAGCTCGAGGTCTCCGCTATCAAGCAGTAGACCCGTGCCCCAGACGCACTAGAAGCATTAAGCTTCTCCAAGCCCGCAGCCACCTTCTGGCCGCGGGCTTTTCCTACGTCTTCCGGTATTGCGGTACAGCCACTCCTTAACCCTGGGAAGGCATTTCAGCGTGAACATGAAGACATAAAAAGTAATTTTCATGGAAAATATGGTGCTGCGTGGAGGACGGTAAGTGCGTCACCGTTGAAATGAAGTACATGGAGGTACCAATCACGGATACTTTCTATGGCGTTGACCTTAATCGTCACCCCGCCGAGACCGCACAGGAGAGCACTGAACGAGTCGCACAAGAGCTACAACGCCAAGGAATCCGCACCGAGACAAATAATTTCCTCATCTTATTGCCTGACCACTTAATCGCAATCGAAGTCAACGAAGGCGTTGCTTGGTTCGATCCTGACTATTGGAGTCTCGAGGACTTTCTTGAAACGTCGTTCCTTGCCTAGTGAAAAGTAATCCTCAGTTGTCAGCGAACGAGGTGGCGGCATGGTTCAACGGAAAATAGTTAGAATGCACACCAACTGTGATGACGGTTTCAGTTTCCCACTTTGTACTGCGATATGGGCCTAAGGGCGTTGTGCTCGTAAAGCGGAGACTCTGGAATTGTTCTTGATCCATGTTGCTGCATGAGGATCAATGAAACCCGCTATTTCTTGGATAGCGTTATCAACGGAGTCGAGATGTGCGACTTCACGGGCTCTATCGCGCTGCTGAACGATTGATTCGTGGTGAGAGCACCTATTTCTCATTTCATAAACAATGATTACAAGCTCTTCGAACTGCTGTCTGCTGTCAGGGGGTTTCTTCAACGCCCTCTTTACCTGAGGCCAGATGCTTGCTTGATAGTGGTTACTTAAGAGGTAACGCCAGAAGTCGAAGCTGAGTTCAGCAATGATTTTTCCCGGTAACGCCCCTCCTCCTCCAGCTCGTCTTTTCGCTTTGCGGATATTCTTCTTTGCTGCAAGGTTGAAAGGTATTCGATCGTCATCAAACCATCGGTCACCGTACCTTCTGGTTAGGACACTGTGAATGCAGTTTCGAAGAAGTACTTCAACATGCTCAATGTCAGCGAGATAGGTCTTCGTGAGGTGAGTATTCCAAAGGTATAGCGCCTCTGGTGTGGGGTGATCGGCGTACCGGCTCATCCGCGCGGATGAAAACCATTGCGATAGCGGTACGGGGGTCGATCTTGGATTACTCATTATGGAAATGCTAATCTCTATCTTGAAAGCCTCGGAACGATCCCTGCACTACGAAAGTAGGAGTAAATCGCCGAGGTTATTGATTTTTCCGGACGATTAATTTCTTGCACGTCTTTAGATTTAGTCGTGAGGCCCACCATACTGTGTACCTGAGGCGGCAACTAGGTTCTTTCGCAAATCTTGCGTGCTGAGATGAGATCGCCCACCTCCGCGCGCGGTTGTGTCCTTTAGTGTGGTCTAACGCTTGCTGATGGTCACTGACATCTTGCGCCACTTGAAGAGTGTGGGCCGGGCAAAACTGATCCAACAGGTCCACAGCGGGGCCCATTACCCGCCGGGTATTTTGCTCCTAGAAGGCAGCGGAACTTAGGACCCCAACCCCGCACCCTACGTGACGGAGGTAACTATAGTTCCTAAGTATGACCGCACCACAAAATAAGACGCAGCACGAGTTGCTCCAAGAACGCGCAGCAGCGGTGGACCTGCTCGCCTATCACCTCCACCTTGATCTTTCGGAGGTACTCGATAGCCCCACCTACCGCGTGACTACCCGCCTCGAGCTCACCAGCAATGAGCCCGAGCTCTTCCTGGATTACTTGGGAGAATCGGTCGCTGAGCTAAAGGTCAATGGCACCCCGCAGGAGGTGGACTTTGATGGCAGCATCATCCGGCTACACGGCGTGCCGGTAGGGGAGGAGCTGACCATCGAGGTCACCAGCCACTCCCGTTATTCGCGCACCGGCCAAGGCCTGCACCGCATGCACGATCAAGCCGATGACGCGACCTACCTGTACTCACACCTCGAGCCTTCCGATGCTCGCCGCATCTTCCCCTGCCTCGAGCAGCCGGATCTCAAGGCCGTCTTCCACGTGCGCATGACCGCACCGAAGCAGTGGCAAATCCTCTCTAACCAACCGGAAGTCGAGCGCAGTGAGGATGGTGACCTCGCCACTGTTACCTTCGCGCCGACACCGCCGCTGTCGACCTACCTGACTTCCTTCGCGGCAGGCCCTTACCAGTATCAAGAGCGCACGTGGACCGCCCCGGATGGCAGCCACTCGGCACAGTTGCGCGCCTTTGCGCGCGCGTCCATGTTTGAGTACCTCGACGAAGAAATCTTGGACCTTACTGCCCAGGGTATGGACTTTTTCCACCAGAACTTTGACTACCCCTACCCGTGGGGCAAGTACGATTCCATCTTTGTGCCCGAATACAACCTCGGCGCGATGGAAAACCCTGGTCTCGTCACCTTCACGGAGAACTACATTTTCCGCTCCCACGCCACCCGCGCGCAGCATGCCGGCCGCGCGAATACCATCCTGCACGAGATGTCCCATATGTGGTTCGGCGACTTGGTTACGCCACAGTGGTGGGATGATCTATGGCTCAAGGAGTCTTTCGCGGAGTTCATGGGCGCGGATTCTTCTGGGCACGGCACCGAGTACACCGAGGCCTGGGCTAACTTTGCCGGTGCCCGCAAGAATTGGGCCTACCTGCAGGATCAGCTGCCCACCACGCACCCAATCAAGGCGGAGATCCCAGATGTGGATGCCGCGCGCCAAAATTTCGACGGCATCACCTATGCCAAGGGCGCGGCGGTGCTCAAGCAGCTGGTGCACTATGTCGGTCGCGATAATTTCTACGCTGGGGCGCGCGACTACTTCCAGGAGCACGCTTTCGCCGCCGCCACGTTTGATGACCTCCTGAAGGCGCTAAAAAAGCACACAGACCGCGATCTTGATGCTTGGTCGCAGGCCTGGCTGCGTACGTGGGGTCCAGATACGCTCACCCCGGAGCTGCACACCGAAGGCGAGAAGATTGCGGAGCTGGCCATCCTTGCAGAAGCCGAGGACGTCTGCCGGCCACACCGCCTGACCGCCTCGCTTATTGATGCCGACTTACACAAGTATCGCGAGATCGACATCGATCTCCCCGCCGGCGATGACACCACCCGCACCATTATCGATGAGGCGGCCGGCCTTCCGGCCCCGGCATTGCTGCTGCTTAACGACGCCGACCATACCTACGCCAAGATCCGCTTCGACGACACCTCCCTAGAAACGGCAGGGAACCGCCTGACCGAAATCGAAGATGAATTGACCCGCGCGGTAATCTGGACCGCCCTGTGGAACCTCACCCGCGATGGGGAAATGTCGGCGATTGATTATGTGGGGGTCGTCGTCAAGCACGAAGCCTACGAGACCAACACGACGCTGCTGGCTACTGCCTGCGCCAATGCCAATTTTGCGATTGCCCACTATGTTGCGGAAGCCGACCGCGAGCAGGTCCGCACCGACTATGCCGAGGCAATCTGGGGCCATCTGAACGAGGCCGAACCAGCCTCGGACGCCCAGCTTGTACTCGCTCGCGCGGCCATCCGCGCACTCGCCGCAATGCCGGAGGAATCAGGCACCGAACGCCTGCGGGCCCTACTCGCCGGTGAGATAGCAGGTCTGCGCCTTGACCCCTCGATCCGGTGGTTTATCCTGCGCGCACTCGCCGCCCGCGCTGCCGTAGAACTAGCTGAGCTGGAAGAGGAAAAGCAGCGCGATAATACGCTCACCGGCGCTACGGAATTCCTCGGAGCCAGCCACGCTTTCCCCACACCAGAGACCAAGCGTGCCGCGTTCGATAGGGCGCTCACGCCTGGCGCCTACTCCAATGCCGAGGTAGACGCGCTGGTCGCCGGATTCAATGCTCCGCGTTCAGCTGCACTGCAGGAGGCCTTTGCGGAGGAATTCTTCTCCCGCGTGGAAGAGATCTGGGCCGCGCACCCGATTGAGATTGCCAACCGCCTCATCCGCGGCTTCTATCCACAGCTGCCCATGGCCGACGACGCCACCACCCGTCTGCTGCACCGTGAGCTGCCAGGAGCACTGCGCCGCGTACTGCTCGAGTGTCGCGATAATCTGCGGCGCACGCTTCGCGTGCGGGCTGGTCAATAGACTGTACTGTCCAGCGCTCGCGCTCTGCTTCCCCTCGGGTCACACTGTGGTTAACAGTTGTTGATCCGGGGGGAATCTACATATGACACTGAGTCATGACCGCAGTGACGAAGAATTAGTTGATGCTTTCATTGAAGGTGATAATAAGGCCTTTTCCACCATCGTGGAACGCCACCGCACGCGGCTGACCACCGTGGCACGCCGCTACACCAAAAACGATCACGATGCCCAAGATGTGGTCCAGGAAGCCTTCCTGCGCGCCAGCTGCAACCTGCACTCCTATCGCCGCGAATCCGCGCTATCAACCTGGCTACACCGGCTGGTGAAAAATTCTGGCTATGACTACCTCAACCATCGCTCGAATAGGGAAAATGCCTCATTAGATACGGAGGACTTCGACGACGATCGCAACCCGCTGCTCGCGCATAATCCTTCCGAAAACCTAGCGGAGCAGCTGGCGGTGCGCGAAGCCATGGAGTTACTGCGCGAGGATCAACGCGAAGCGCTGGTGCTCACCGACGTCGCCGGGTTCCGCGTCGGAGAAGTTGCCACTGCTCAAGGAGTAAAGCCCGGCACCATTAAATCCCGCTGCGCCCGAGCGAGGGAAGTCCTACGCGCGGCCATTGGGTGAGTTTGCTAATACCGACGTTTGTCAGTGTGGCGGGTAGACTCATGGCGTTACGCGAAACCACACTCTGATTTAAGGGAGTTAGCAATGACCGTCCACGATGTTGCCATCGTAGGTTCCGGCCCTGCCGGTTATACCGCCGCGCTGTACGCGGCACGCGCCGAGCTCAACCCGATTGTCTTCGAGGGCTTCGAGTACGGCGGCGAGCTTATGAATACTACCGAGGTAGAAAATTACCCCGGCTTCCAAAAGGGCATCATGGGCCCAGAGCTGATGGAGGAAATGCGCGCCCAGGCCATCCGCTTCGGTGCGGATTTGCGCATGGAAGTCGTTGACTCGATAGAGCTAGAAGGCGATATTAAGAAGCTGCACGTGGGTGACGAGTTCTTCGAGGCCCGCGCCGTCATCCTCGCCACCGGTGCCGCCCCGCGCCACCTTGGCGTTCCAGGTGAGGAAGAACTTACCGGCCGCGGCGTTTCTACCTGCGCTACGTGCGATGGCTTCTTCTTCAAGGACCACAATATTGCTGTTATCGGCGGCGGCGACTCCGCCATGGAGGAAGCAACCTTCCTCACCAAGTTCGCGGACTCCGTCACCATTGTGAACCGCTCCGAGAACTTCCGCGCCTCTAAAATCATGCTGGAGCGCGCCCAAGCCAATGAGAAGATTAAATGGGAGACTAATAAGGTCGTCGAAGAGGTCATTGAAGCCGACGGCAAAGTTGGCGGTCTCAAGCTCAAGGACGTCACCAACGGCGAGACCTCTACCTTGGACGTGACTGCCATGTTCGTAGCAATTGGCCATGATCCGCGCTCTTCCTTCCTCAATGGTCAGGTCGAGCTAAATGACAATGGCTATGTTGTAGTTGAACAACCCACCACCAAGACCTCTCAGCCTGGCGTTTTTGCCTGCGGTGATTTGGTGGATGACCACTACCAGCAGGCAATTACCGCGGCCGGCTCCGGTTGCCGCGCGGCAATTGATGCGGAACATTTCCTCGCAGAAAGCCGTTAATTCAGTATGAGCAACGTCAAGAAAGTAACCACCGATACCTTCCGCAAGGACGTCATCGAGTCCGATAAGCCCGTCGTCGTCGACTTCTGGGCCGAATGGTGCGGCCCCTGCAAGAAGCTATCCCCCATCTTGGAAGAGGTAGCAGAGGAGCTAGACGGCGAGGTCACCATCGCCAAAGTCAACGTCGATGAAGAGCGCAACCTAGGTGCCATGTTCCAGATCATGTCCATCCCTAACGTGCTGATTTTCAACCACGGCGAGAAGGTAGACGAATTTGTTGGTCTGCGTTCTAAAGATGACATCGTGGCGCAAGTGAAAAAGCAACTTTAACTGTTAATCTAATTCCTATTAGATTAAGCGTGTAGAAATTCTGAAATGCGGCCCCTAAACACGGGCTGTGAAAGGGGTAAAAGGCGTGAACCGCGTTCTTCGAGTCGGCGATACAAGCGTGCGTGTAGCTGAGGCTCGCGCCACCTTGGCCCGTCTCGGCCTCTTGTCAGATTTCAAGGGGGAACTTTCTGCGTGGAAAAAGCAGAAGTACTCCGAGAGCGACAAGAGCTTTGATGCCAATTTGTCTGAGGTCCTCAAGGCCTTCCAGCAATCGCGCGGCATCGTGCCCACGGGAGAGATCGATGATCTCACCCTGCGCGAACTGCGCCAGGCCTCGTACACGCTCGGCAGCCGTGTACTTGCCTACGAGCCCGCAAATGAGCTCGTGGGTGATGATATCTCGCAGCTCCAGCAACAGCTGCAGGAGCTGGGCTTTTACCAGCAGCGCGTAGACGGCCATTTTGGCACCAATACCTACGCGGCGCTCAAGGAATACCAACACAACTGTGGCTTGCAAGAAGATGGTGTATGCGGTCCCGCCACCATCCGCGCCCTCAGTCTGCTTGGCCGCCGTATCACCGGCGGATCCGCGCACAATATCCAAGAGCGCGAGCGCGTGCGCAACGCCGGCCCTAAACTGGCGGGCAAGCGCGTTGTGATCGATCCCGCCTTGAGCGGCGGCGACGCCGGCCAACAGGTCAAGGGACGCTTTGGTGATATTTCTGAGCAAGAGATCCTGTGGGACCTCACCCAACGCATCGAGGGACGCATGATTGCCGCCGGCATGGAGACCATCATCTCCCGTCCTCGGACCTCCGATGCGGACGTGAAGTCCCGCGCGGAGTTGGCCAACGCCTTCGATGCGGACATTGTCATCTCTTTGGCTTGTGATTCCTACCCCAATGAGAAGGCCAATGGTGTTGCCACCTTCTATTTCGGTTCCGAATCCGGCAATTCCTCGCTTATTGGTGAGACCCTATCCGGCTTTATCCAGCGTGAGATTGTCGCACGCACCGAGCTGCTGGACTGCGGCAACCACGGCCGCACCTGGGATCTGCTTCGCCTGACCCAAATGCCGGTCATCCAGATCGTGCTGGGCTACCTCACCAACCCAGAAGACATAAAGATCCTCACCAATCCGTCCCGCCGCGACGATATTGCTGAGGCCATCGTCATCGCGGTAAAGCGTATGTATCTCATGGATCAGGATACAGTTGTGACAGGTACCTATAAATTTTCTGAACTCCTTCAAGCTGAGCAGTCCTAAGTCAACGAGATTTGCCCAAAAATCTTGGTTCGAAGCGAATCATTCGATTAGTATCTACTGATAATCTTCATTTCTACTATTTGAATGGATCTTCATGATGGATGCTTCGAGCCCCTCCGCGATCTCTCCCAAGGAAATGGGACGTGTAGTAGCTGCAACCACAATCGGTACGGCGATTGAATGGTACGACTATTTTCTATACGCTGCAGTAGCCGGACTCGTTTTTAACCAAGTAATGTTTTCTCCCTTAACCGGAAGTTTGGCCAGCATCGTGTCTTTTGCTTCTGTGGGCCTATCGTTTTTGTTTCGGCCCCTCGGTGCGTTTTTAGCCGGCTACTATGGAGATCGCTACGGTCGACGAATCGTCCTCATGGTCACACTTTTCTCCATGGGAGGCGCAACCACTTTAATCGGCCTCTTACCTACTTACGAAACGGTAGGTCTATGGGCTCCCATTATGCTCATTTTTCTCCGCATTATTCAAGGCGTATCCGCTGGAGGGGAGTGGGGATCAGCGGTATTGCTAGCGGTTGAACATGCTCCGAACCAGAAGCGTGGCCTTTACGGTGCCGGACCCCAAATTGGAGTTCCCATCGGTCTTCTCATGTCCTCGGGAATTTTATCCATTATGAATAGAATTGCGCCCGGAGATGCATTCTTTCAATGGGGTTGGCGCGTCCCCTTCTTACTTTCCTTCGTGTTGGTTATCGTGGGCTACGTAGTAAGAATCGGCGTCGATGAATCGCCGGTTTTCAAAGTTATAGCGGGCAACAAAAGTCATGAAGGCCCGAATCCCATTGGAGTTCTCTTCAAAAAGCATCTACCTCTTGTATTTGTCGCCGCACTGGTATTTGCAGGCAACGGAGCTGTAGGTTATATGACAGCAGGAGGCTATATTCAAAATTATGCCACCAACCCAGAAGGACCCATTTCCTTTGAGCGCGGTGATGTGCTCAACGCAGTTACTTTGTCTGCCGTAACTTGGTTAATATTCACGCTATTCGCCGGCTGGGTGTCGGACTATATCGGTCGACGAAGGACTTATCTCATTGGATTTGTCGTACAGGCAATTGGAGCTGGAATACTCTTCCCACTGGTCAACTCAGCTTCACTGGGCCTTCTTTATGTCGCGCTTATCTTTCTAACTGTAGGCCTAGGACTAACTTATGGTGCCCAGTCCGCCATGTATGCTGAGCTCTACCCTGCATCCGTTCGTGCATCAGGGGTATCGATATCTTATGCCATTGGATCAATTCTCGGCGGCGCATTTGCACCTATGATCGCTGCATCTTTAGTAGATGCAACAGGCACAACAGTTGCGGTTACAATCTATCTAGTAACTGCAAGCCTCGTAGGTTTTACCGCTATCTTGCTTCTCCAAGAAAGAAAAGGTATCCCTCTTAGCCCTGATTTTGAAACGGAACAATCTAAAAGTCCGTTTATTTTTGGTAAGTAACCTAAACAACAGTAGAACTGAGGCATCCGATTCCCATAATCTTCACTGTGACTATTTTATGGTCAATTCGTGGAGTTTCGGACAAATGATCCGAGTCGAACACGCTCTGCTTGACAGGCTGTAGCTGTCATTGAACGATTCTGAATCAGAATAGGAGAGTAACGCCAACGTCCCTCTCTGACGGCCTTTCAACCCGAGCAGATCAAAAGTGCAATTTAGGGGTGTACCAATTACTTCTTCTACTTTTCACTTTGACAAAGAGTACCGATTTCCTTGCAAGTGAATTGTAAAACTTCACAGAGAGGTATTTAACTACATAAAGCAAATTCGGCAGCAATGCAATAATTGCAAATAATTCATCATCCCAAAGTTAGCAACATTCTATTGAACGACACAAGAACCCCCCTTTAGGATCCTACGTCCGTATCAAATCTAAATACCTGGAGACGTCAATCGAAAGTTCAGAAAGCCATTAGCCTGACTTTAGGAGTTAAATAATCAGTGCTGCTACTAAAGCCTGCCTTGGGATTAAAAGATCGAATATTTTAAGTGCCCGCAAACTAGCATTTGTTTAAACTTTCCATCTTTCGAAAGTTATCCACCTGGCTGCATTAGTGCCATGATGCGCTCAAAATCTTCTTGATCACCAAATTCCACGACCATCTTGCCCTTGCGTTTGCCCATGGTCACGGTGACTTTGGTGTCAAAGCGGTCCGATAGGCGCTCGGCAGAATCGGTGAAGTACTGCGGCTGTGGCGCCGACTGCTTCTTTTTTGATTCGGCCGGCTTGCCATCGCGCTTATAAAGGGTGACTGCCTCCTCAGTGGCGCGGACAGACAGGCCCTCCGCGATGATGCGGTTGGCTATATATTCCATCGCCTCCGTGTCATCCAAAGATAGAAGCGCACGCGCGTGGCCGGCGGATAAGGTACCAGCGGCTACACGTTTTTGTACCTCTACCGGCAGCTTAAGCAGGCGCAGCATATTGGTCACCTGTGGGCGCGAGCGGCCAATGCGGTCCGCCAGCTCGTTCTGGGTAACGCCAAACTCTTCCAATAGCTGCTGGTAGGCGTGTGCCTCTTCCAGAGGGTTGAGCTGCACGCGATGGATGTTTTCCAGCAGGGCATCGCGCAGCAGGTTGTCATCCTTGGTATCGCGCACGATGGCTGGAATAGTAGCCAGACCCGCCTTGGAAGAAGCGCGCCAACGGCGCTCACCCATGATGAGCTCGAAGCCACCCTCCTCGGAAGGGCGAACAACGATGGGCTGCAAGAGGCCAAACTCGCGGATCGAGTGAACGAGCTCGCCCAGCTCATCCTCGTCGAAGACGGTGCGTGGCTGCTTCGGATTAGGGATGATATCCCCAATGGAAATCTCACGGTAGGTCGCACCGATGGGAGCCGGGGTGGCCTGACGCTTCTTCGAAGATTGTGAGCCAGAACCCTGTTGAATGGTGGGCGCGCCCTTTACACGCTTGCCGTCGCCGCCCTTGCGGCCAGGCTGCGGGGTGGCATTTCCCAAGATGATATCCGCCGCGGAATCTCCCAGCCGCGGCTTGCGGGTAGGGGCATCAGGGCCGGATGGGATGAGTGCGGCGAGACCCTTGCCGAGTCCACCTTGCTTCTGTTCTGCCATGAGTTCCTATCCTTCCAATTCCGCGTAAATCTCTGGGCTCACGCCAATCGCCCCGGTGGTCGGGTGCGGGCGATAATCGCCGCGCCGGTTAAGCTCGCGCGCCGCCGCAAGATAGGCGCGGGCACCGGTGGACGAAGGAGCGTAATCAATAACCGTAGTACCGTATCCCGGCGCCTCCGAAACGCGCACGGAGCGCGGGATAACATTGCCCAACACCACGGCACCAAATTGCTCGCGAACGTTATCTGCCACATCTTCTGCCAAGCGCGTGCGGGCGTCATACATGGTCAACAGCACGGCGGAGATATGCAGATCCTCGTTGAGGTGTTCACGGATCATGGAAATATTTCCCAGCAACTGGCCCACACCCTCGAGGGCGTAGTACTCGCATTGAATCGGGATGATGACCTCTTCCGCGCACGTCATCGCATTGATGGTAAGCAAACCTAGCGATGGCGGGCAGTCAATGAAAACGTATTCGAAGCCATGCTCCTCGAGGAAGCCGTTATGCAGGGCGTCATAAAGCCGAAATTCGCGGCGTACCAAGGACACCATTTCGATCTCCGCGCCAGCCAAATCAATGGTGGCGGGGATGCAGAAAAGGTTCTCGTTGTGCGAAGAAGGTTGCATAGCCTTCTCGGCGCTGCAGTCCCCGAGGAGCACCTCATAGCTGGAATCGGTGCCGGAATTATGTTCCGCACCCATGGCCGTGGAAGCATTTCCCTGCGGGTCGAGATCGATCACCAGCACTTTCTTGCCCTCTGCGGCAAGCGCTGCGGCCAAGTTGGCGGCGGAGGTGGTTTTGCCTACGCCGCCTTTCTGGTTAGCAATGGTGATAAGGCGCGGATTAGTCATGCCGTCTACTTTAGTTCACGCGCGGGACACGAATGATCGTGGTTCCCTCGATGGTGCTGACCTCGGCCTTTCCACCGCCGGCCTTCTTGATGTCAGCGGCATCGCGTTCTAGTTCTTCGTGTACGGAAGAGCCCTTCAGTGCGATCATTTCGCCCCCCTTGCGCACTAGCGGCAGCGACCACTTCGCAAGCTTTCCCAGGGGTGCGACGGCGCGCGAGGTCACCACATCGGCCCCCGCCACGGCCTTTTTGATCGGGCCTTCTTCAGCTCGGCCGCGCAGGACCGTCACGTTGTCGAGACCGAGCTCTTCTACCACCTCGTTGAGGTAGTTATAGCGCTTTAATAGCGGCTCGATCAGGGTTATCCGCAGATCTGGACGCGCAATGGCCAGCGGAATGCCAGGCAGTCCGGCGCCCGAGCCTACATCGATGACCGTGGCACCCTCGGGGATTGCCTGCTTGACGACGGCGCAGTTAATAATGTGCCTGTCCCACAAACGCGGCACCTCCCGTGGGCCTATAAAACCACGAGTGGACCCGTCTGTAGCGAGCGAATCATGGTAAGCCTGCGCGAGGGGCAAGCGGGAGCCGAATACTACTGACGGGTCCATCTTGGACACGATGGGGTTCTCCTCCGTGTTTATTTGTTTTTGCGCTGTTTCTTGGTGCGGTTGTCCTTCTTGCGGGCACCCGGCTTAGGTGCGGAAGTCCGCTTGGCCTCAGCCTTCGCGGCTTCCTCTTCTTCTTCCTCGCGGTCCATCTTGGCATAGACGATGCGGGTTTGGAAGAAGGTCCAGACCGTATTGGCCATCATGTAGAACAGCAAACCGATTGGCCAGATGAAGCCGGAGAAGATCAACATGGCTGGCATGACCCAGAGCATCATCTTGGACATCATGGCCATTTGCTGTTGCATCATTTCCGCATTCTGGCCCTGTGGCGCTTGGGTCTTACCGGCGGCGCGGCGCTGTTCCTGGCGGTTTAGGCTCATGCGGGCGTTGAAGTGCGTCATAACCGCAATCACGGCGATCATCGGAACGATGATAACGGCGGCCTGGCTGGTAGTAACGCCCTCCACAATCGGCGAATTCAAGCGCAGGTTGGTCACCAGCGGGACATCGAAAATCTTGGCATCCAAGAACTGCTGGACCAGCTCCGGCTTAAAGATGTAGTTGGCAGTATTGGCGTTGTCCTCAATGGACATTGGATCGCCACTGGGGTGGCCAATGCCACCGGCTACTGCAACGGTGCGGTCGAAGGAGCGCAGTACGTGGAACAAACCAACGAACATTGGAATCTGCACGAATACCGGCAGGCAGCCGGCCATCGGACGAACGCCAGATTCCTTGTAGACCTTCTGCATTTCCTGCGCGGCCTTGGTCTGATCGTTGCCGTACTTCGCACGGATTTCCTGCACCTTAGGCTGGATTTCCTGCATCTTGCGCGAGGAACGAATCTGGCTGATAGTCGGCTTGACCATCAGCGCCTTAAGCGTCCAGGTCAGCAGCACAATGGCCAGAATCCACGTAATGCCCCAGGATGGGTCCATCACGAGGGAAAGCAGCCAGTGCCAGAACCATAAAACGGCCGAAATTGGCCAGTAAATGAAATTAAGCACGAGTGTTTAATCCTCAGTTGTTGTTGGGGTCCGGAACCGGATCGAATCCGCCCGGATGCCAGGGGCCACATTTGCAGACCCTGGCAATTGCCATCGCCGTACCCTTGAATGCCCCATGTTTGGATAGCGCTTCAAGAGCATAAGCACTGCATGTCGGTTCAAACCGACAGGTCGATACCATCTTAAGGCCAGAGACATGTTTTTGGTAGAAACGAACCACTTTGACCATTGGTGTGGCCAATCCTCTGGCTGGGGGAATTTCCTCCCCGCGGGAATTTAGATATCCCATTGCTTGCGCAGTGCTTTAGCAAGATCTTTTTCTAATTGCTCACTGCTAGCAGTGGCGCTAGCGGGCAGTGCACGAATGACCACATCCACGCTGGCAGGCAGCTTGGGAATGAAAGTCATGCACACATGGCGAAGCCGTCGGGAGGTGCGGTGGCGAACCACTGCATTCCCGACGGCTTTAGAAACAATTAAGCCAAAGCGCGGCCCAGTGGCTGCGATTTCGGCTTCCTTGTCCGTACCTGCGTTATCGCGCGCATGCACGACTACCGTACGAGTGCCCGCCCGGCGACTGCCCTTCATCGTGCGCCGAAACTGTGTCGGCGATGTGAGCTTGTGCTGGGCCGGAAGCATAACTTACGCAGTCAGCTTTGCGCGGCCCTTCTTGCGACGAGCCGCAACGATTGCGCGACCTGCACGAGTGCTCATGCGGGTGCGGAAACCGTGCTTACGAGCACGACGACGGTTGTTCGGCTGGAACGTGCGCTTACCCTTTGCCACGTTAATTCTCCTTGAAGTTGTGCGTAGGCACACCACCGCTAACAGCGGCGCACCCACTGATGATTAGATTCCATGAACCTGACGCATCACAGTCTCTCCGGTGCACGGCGAGCCGACGGGCCCAGCCAGTGCGAGGTGACGCTGTCACTTTCACGCGCAACTCTTTGTTGCAATAGACCATGCCAGATTACGTGATTTCTGCCGCTAGAAACAAATCGACACCCGGGTACACCCGAAATTACATAAATGTTTTTTCCTGCAGCTAGGCGGCCAGATTCCGGGCTCTTACTGCGCCGAATCCACCGCACTGGAAGACCTATCCAGATCGGCGTCCAGGGGGTGAATTTTTCTCACTAGACACACCCGCCGCTTCGGCGGTACAACAGAAGAATCAAATTCCACAGCCAAGCCTGGCATGTGGATAACTCTAAATCAACGCTTGAGACTTTTGTAGTTTCCGCAGCTTAATGCCATAAACCGGCCTATGAAGAGTTATCCACAGCCATGAACTAAGCTGTGAATAACTCTTTCATCCACACCTGTGGATAACTCTGTGGAGATCGAGGTGACTCGATAAAAACCACTGTGAAAACCACGGTGGAATCCACGGTGAAAATTGTTATTCAATGTCCACCCGTTCCCGACTAAATTCCACAAAGGTAGCCTGTTGTGACTGACCCACAAGCGAACCTGCATGCCATTTGGCGCGCGGTCGTTGATGACCTGCTCGCACAATCCGAGCAACCCAATTCCGAGGTCCCTAGTTTTTCCCATTCACAGCGCCTTTACCTCCAACTGGTCCGCCCCATCATGATGGTCGAGGGCTACACCCTCGTCGCCGCCGAGAATCTCGATGCCAAAAATGTGGTCGAAAATGAATTGGGCGAGTACATCGCCAAGGCCTTAACCCGACACCTCGGACGTCCCTGCTCCTTCGCGGTTACCTTGGCTACTCCGCAAGAACCACAACCACCAGCCACAGAGCCTTCTCCCCAGGCAGCTCCCCCGCAACAGCAGCAGGCTCCGCAAGCGCAACAACCCCAGCGCACGGAGCCTCCCCAGAACTACATTCCGCGCCCGCAACACTCTGATACCGGTTCACAACCGGCACCCGCCCAAAACAACTGGCAATCCAGCCATGCCCCAGCCAGCTTGGATGAGCTTGCCCAGCACTATAACCAGCAGCAGGCGCAGTCCGCGGGAAATTTCACCGATGCTAGCTCTAATTCCGCTCGCATCCCGCGCGAGGCTCCAGCACATGATCCCAACCGTGAAACTTCACTGAATCCGAAGCACACCTTCGATAGCTTCGTTATCGGGTCTTCGAATCGTTTTGCCAATGGTGCAGCCGTTGCCGTGGCCGAAAATCCCGCCCGTGCATATAACCCACTATTCATCTGGGGTGGCTCTGGTCTAGGCAAAACGCACCTTTTGCACGCCGCTGGTAATTACGCCCAGGTGCTGCACCCGGGTTTGCGCGTGAAATATGTGTCTTCGGAAGAATTTACGAATGACTATATTAATTCGCTGCGTGATGACCGCCAGGAATCCTTCAAACGGCGCTACCGCAATCTCGACATCTTGATGGTCGATGATATCCAGTTCTTGGAGGGCAAAGAATCCACCCAGGAAGAGTTCTTCCATACTTTCAATGCGCTGCACCAAGCCAATAAGCAGATCATTTTGTCTTCGGACCGCCCGCCGAAGCAGCTGACAACGCTGGAGGATCGCCTCCGCACGCGCTTTGAAGGCGGTCTTATTACCGATATTCAGCCACCAGATCTGGAAACGCGCATCGCGATTTTGATGAAGAAGGCGGCAAATGACGGCACCGAGGTGGATCGCTCCGTGCTTGAGCTCATTGCCTCGCGCTTTGAATCTTCCATTCGCGAGCTCGAAGGCGCACTTATCCGTGTTTCGGCCTATTCCTCTTTGGTAGATGAGCCAATCAACGTAGAGATGGCGGAAATCGCATTGCGCGATTTGGCCCCGGATTCCGCTGATCGAAAGATTACCGCTACCTCAATCATGGAGGTCACGGCAGACTTCTTCGATATTGATGTAGAAACTCTGCGCGGCGCCGGCAAGAAGCGCGCGGTAGCGCATGCTCGCCAGCTGGCAATGTATTTGTGCCGCGAGCTTACCGAGCTATCCCTGCCCAAGATCGGTGAACAGTTCGGCGGTAAGGACCACACCACCGTCATTTATGCCGATCGCAAAATCCGCAAAGAGATGACTGAAAAGCGCAATACCTATGACGAGATCCAGGCGCTTACCCAACGCATCAAGAATCGCAGTCGCGCCTAAGTCTTAGCGTGCTGCCTCAGCGCTCTCCTTTATATAAGGAGGGCGCTTTTGTTTTCCCGCTCCCGTTTCCCAAATTTCGCCGGGGTCACTTGGGGTTGAAACCAGCTAGAAAGCTAGACAGAATCCTCCACGCCGCACCGGCACACCCGTGTAATTTCACAAATAAGGCCCGAAACCCTCTAAAAAGGGCCGTTTATCTGCAAGAAAAGTTATCCACAGCGTTATTCACACTTGTGTAATTTCATCTTTGTAATTCATAGATCTTACTCACAGTTTTTGATTCCACAGGCCTTGTGCTGGGAGAACCACCCTGTGATCAGTGTTGTGTGTAGATCAGTGATCAAATGACAAAACCTGTGGATAAAACGGCGATCCCACTAGTTGTCCACAATTCACCCCGATTGATCACAGCAAGATCACAAGATTTGCCACACCCCGGATCTGCGCCATGAACTTGTCATTTACCTAGTTACCCACAGATCCCACAGCGCTTATTACTACTACTAAATTATTTCTCTGATCTGTATAGAAGAAAGAGGGTGTGTGGAATTCGGCCCGCCCCGCCTCCGGCCAGGCGCGGATCGAGCGGGCAAAGATGGAATTACACGTTGTGGCGCACCGCGCCCAATGCGGTAAGTTGGAAGCCAGTCTTTTGTAAGTAACAAATTTCCTACTTGCCTCAGAGGAGCTCTTCGCACCATGGATGAAGCCGTGTCATTTCGCGTTGCCAAAGATGACCTTGCCAACGCCGTAGCGTGGGTTGCTCGCAGCCTGCCTTCCAAGGTCACTCAGCCCGTGCTTCGCGCGATGTTGATCACCGCGGATGACAATGGTCTTGAGTTCACCGGCTTCGATTATGAGGTTTCTACCCGCGTCCGCATCGCCGGCATGGTGGATGAGCCCGGACAGATTGCGGTAGCCGGCAAGCTCCTCTCCGATATCGTTGCTTCTTTGCCCAACAAGGAAGTAGAGATCTCCCAGGTAGATTCCAAGGCACTGGTTACTTGTGGTTCCTCTCGCTTCGAGCTGCCACTGATCCCACTGGATGATTACCCTCAGCTTCCGGTATTGCCAGAGGTTACGGGCACTATCCAGCCACAGCTTTTCGTCGAGGCCATCCACCAGGTCGCTGCCGCAGCCGGCAAGGATGACACCCTGCCTATGCTCACCGGTGTGCACATGGATATCCATGGCAAAGACATTGAGATGACGGCAACGGACCGTTTCCGTCTGGCCATGCGCACCTTGGAATGGGAACCCAAGTCCCCGAACGTGGAAGCCAAGCTCCTGGTGCCTGCTAAGACCCTCCAGGAAACCGGCCGTTCCTTGGATCCGCATCTCAACATTCCGGTAGAGATTGCCGTGGGCACCGATGACAATATTGGTGCCGATGGCCTCTTTGGCCTGCACGCGGATAATCGCGAAACCACCACGCGCATGCTGGATGCGGACTTCCCCAACGTGCAGCCGCTGCTGCCGAAGAATCTCACCAATATTGCCTCCATTGAGGTCGCCCCGCTGCAGGAAGCAATCCGTCGCGTCTCATTGCTGACGGATCGTAATGCACAGATTCGCATGGAATTCGCCGATGGTCAGGTAACCCTATCTGCCGGCGCGGATGCCGGTAATGCGACCGAAACCTTGCCGTGCGCCTTCCACGGCCGCGATGAGTTTCTCATTGCCTTCAATCCGGGCTACCTCAAAGATGGCTTGGCCGTCATTAACACCGACCGCGTGGTCTTCGGCTTCACCGAGCCTTCCCGCCCAGCCATTATGATCCCAGAACCGGAAGAGCTGCCTGAGGCCGATGAAGATGGCAACTTCCCCACGCCGGAGACCAACTTCACCTACCTCCTCATGCCGGTTCGCCTGCCGGGCTAATGTACGTCAGGGATCTCGATGTTCGGGATTTTCGCTCATGGCCCGAACTTAATGTGCAGCTAGGGCCCGGGATCACCCTTTTTGTCGGGCGCAATGGCTTTGGCAAGACCAATATCGTCGAAGCCATTGGTTATACTGCCCATCTTTCCTCCCATCGCGTATCTCACGATGCGCCGTTGGTGCGTCAGGGTGCCGATAGTGCACGGGTGTCTATTACCGCGGTGAACCAGGGCCGCGAGCTCACTACCCATTTGCTGATTAAACCCCACGCGGCCAATCAAGCGCAGATCAATCGCACGCGCCTGCGCAGCCCCCGTGAGCTGCTGGGCGTGGTAAAAACGGTGCTCTTTTCCCCGGAGGATTTGGCCTTGGTGCGCGGGGAGCCGGCCGGACGGCGCGCTTATCTCGATAGCATCATTGCCTCGCGGACTCCGCGCCTTGCGGGTGTAAAGGCCGACTATGACAAGGTACTCAAGCAGCGCAATGCCTTGCTGAAATCAGCCTCCGGCAGCCTGCGCCGCGGCTATTCCGATAGCGACGGTGCCGCCGCATTGGCTACCTTGGATACCTGGGATGCGCAGCTTGCCCGGCTCGGCGCCCAAGTAATCGCCGCGCGCCTTGCGCTTGTCGACGCCCTCTTAGACCACATCCCCGCCGCTTATTCCGGCCTGGCACCAGAATCGCGGCCGGCGCAGGTGCAATATAAGTCCACGATCGACACCTCGGATCGCGAGGTACTAGAGGCCGTCTTGCTTACCGAGTTGGCCACCGCCCGGCAGCGCGAGATTGAACGCGGTATTTCCCTGGTGGGCCCGCACCGCGACGATCTGGTGCTTAACCTGGGCGATCAGCCGGCCAAGGGTTTTGCCAGCCATGGCGAGACGTGGTCTTATGCTATTGCGCTGCGCCTAGCGGAGTTTAATCTCCTGCGCCAAGAAGGAGGATCGGATCCGGTGCTCATTTTGGACGATGTATTTGCCGAGCTTGACGCCAAGCGCCGCAAGCAGCTTGTCCACCTGGCCGCCGAGGCCGAGCAGGTGCTCATTACCGCGGCGGTGGATGAGGACCTACCGGGGAACTTGGAACCCATCGTGCGCTACCGCGTGAGCGTGGAAGATACCGATACCGGCCGCATCTCCAAGCTCAGCGCTGAGGATGCCGGCGAGGATGGGGATGGTGACAAGGATGAGTGAGGAACAAGGGGGCGTCGGCAAGCAGCGCATTGATCCTGTCACCCAGTACTTTAAATTGGTACGGTCCACCTCCAAGAACCCGCCGAAGCTAACCCGCCCTGTGCCAAAGATGCCGGTGCCCTCTCTGGAGAAGGCACAAAAGCAGGGGTATATGGGCTATCAACGGGGTATCCCTACGGGACCAGATGGCAGGAAGAAACGGCGAACGCTGGCGGTGCCGAGACTGGGAGCCCAAATCAGCCGCGAGGTAGTCAATCGCGGCTGGGAGCACGACCTAGCCAATGGTTGGGTGATGGGTAATTGGGAGAATCTCGTGGGCGAGCGCATCGCCGCCCATACGCAGCCGCAGCGGATTAAGGACAAGGTTGTCTATGTGTCCTGCGATAACTCCACCTGGGCTACGGAGCTGCGCTACCTGCAGCGACAAATCCTGCGGAAAATCTCTGACCGCCTAGGCCCGGATGTCATTGTTGAGCTGCGCATTCATGGGCCCAAGCAGCAGCGAAATTATGAGGGGCGGCAGTGGGTGAAACCACAAGGATCGCAAGATACGTATGGCTAATAGGTTGCACTTGGATCCGACCTTTAAATCCTAAATAACCTCAGAGCGCGCCAGATTCCTATCTCTCACGGGTGTGGGGTGTCTTTCAGTAGGGGGTATCCGTGTAGAATAGTTAAAGTCTTAGAATTAGCTATAGCCAAAAGGAGAGCACGAATCCGTGGCTGAAGAACACGCATATGATGCCGGGTCAATTACGATCCTGGAGGGCCTCGAAGCCGTCCGTAAGCGCCCCGGCATGTACATTGGTTCGACCGGTTCGCGCGGCCTGCACCACCTCATTTGGGAGATCGTTGATAACTCCGTCGATGAGGCTATGGCCGGCTACGCCGATAAGGTTACCGTCAAACTGCTGGAAGATGGCGGCGTCGAGGTCATCGATAATGGCCGTGGTATCCCGGTAGAAATGCACGCCTCCGGCGCACCTACCGTCCAAGTGGTCATGACGCAGCTGCACGCCGGCGGTAAATTCGACTCCGACTCCTACGCCGTATCTGGCGGCCTGCACGGCGTCGGCATTTCCGTGGTGAACGCGCTTTCTACCCGCGTAGAAGCGGAAATTAAACGCGATGGTAAGCACTGGTATCAAAACTTCCAGAACGCCGTCCCGGATGATCTCGTTGAGGGCGGCAACGCCCGCGGCACGGGTACCAAGATCCGCTTCTGGGCGGATCCGGAAGTATTTGAAACTACCGAGTACGATTACGACATCATTGCTCGCCGCCTGCAGGAAATGGCCTTCCTGAATAAGGGCCTATCCATTGAGCTCATCGATGAGCGCGTTACCGAAGAGCAGATTGAGCTGGAAGAAATCGCCGATGCAGAATCCGGCGAGACCAGTGCGGATGAAACCTCCTTCGATGATGCCCCGGACGCTGGCGATACCTTCAACGAAGAATCTGGTGAAGCGGCGGAAACTGCGGCGGAAAAGAAGCGCCGCAAAAAGGTCACCTTCCACTACCCGGATGGCTTGACCGATTACGTCAAGTACCTCAATAAGTCCAAGACCGCGATCCACCCGACTATCGTTTCTTTCGATGCCAAGGGCGAAGATCATGAGGTGGAAGTAGCACTGCAGTGGAACCAGGGCTATAAGCAGTCCGTGCACACTTTTGCTAATACCATCAATACCCACGAGGGCGGCACGCATGAAGAGGGCTTCCGCGCGGCCCTAACCTCCCTGATGAACCGCTATGCCAAGGAGCATAAGCTCATCAAGGAAAAGGATGGCAACCTCTCCGGCGATGACTGCCGCGAGGGCTTGGCCGCCGTCATTTCCGTCAAGGTGGGCGATCCGCAGTTCGAGGGCCAGACCAAGACCAAGCTGGGCAATTCCGAAATCAAGGGCTTTGTCCAGCGTGCGGTGAACGAGCACGTCAATGACTGGTTCGATGCCAATCCGGCTGAGGCAAAGGCCATTATCAATAAGGCCGTGTCCTCCGCACATGCTCGCATGGCTGCCCGCAAGGCCCGCGAGATGGTGCGCCGCAAATCTGCCACCGACCTGGGCGGTCTGCCCGGCAAGCTCGCGGATTGCCGCTCCAAGGACCCGAAGATTTCCGAGCTCTACATCGTGGAGGGTGACTCCGCAGGTGGTTCCGCTAAGGGCGGCCGTGATTCCATGTTCCAGGCCATCTTGCCACTGCGCGGCAAGATCTTGAACGTGGAGAAGGCCCGCATGGATAAGGTCCTCAAGAATGCTGAGGTCCAGGCGATTATTACTGCACTGGGTACCGGTATCCACGAGGAATTCGACATCAAGAAGCTGCGCTACGACAAGATCGTGCTCATGGCCGATGCCGACGTCGACGGCCAGCACATTGCCACGCTGCTATTGACCCTGCTCTTCCGCTTCATGCCCCAGTTGGTTGAGGACGGGCACGTGTACCTGGCTAACCCGCCGCTGTACAAGCTCAAGTGGTCCAAGGGCACTCCGGGCTATGCCTTTTCCGACGACGAGCGCGATAAGCTGCTGGCCGAGGGGCTGGAGCAAAACCGCAAGATCAACAAGGATGACGGCATCCAGCGCTACAAGGGTCTGGGCGAGATGAACGCCGCCGAGCTATGGGAAACTACGCTCGACCCGAGCACCCGCATCCTGCGCCGCGTGGATTTGGAAGACGCGCAGCGCGCCGATGAGCTCTTCTCCATCCTCATGGGTGACGATGTCTCGGCCCGCCGTTCCTTTATTACCCGCCGCGCCAAGGACGTCCGCTTCCTGGATATCTAAAGCGCAGCACAAAGCCCACCGTGGAATTTCTGCGGTGGGCTTTAATTGTGGCGTTTTAAAGCGCGATCCCTAGGCCTGGGAGCTGCGCTGATCCGCCACGGCGAATCCTAGGGAGGCTAGGCACATGGCAAGGATGACGCCGAAGCCAGCAACGATGGAAAGTGGCCAGTCCGCGTTCGTGCCGTGCAGGGTGGCAAAGACTATGGCCGTGATGACGGCAAGACCAATGGCCGTGCCGATGCGCTGGCCGGTCTGGAGGACAGCGCCCGACGATCCAGCGTAGGCCTGAGGGACATGTGCCAAGGTGAGCGTCTGGTTAGGGGAGATGACCGAGCCTTGCCCGCCGCCCACCAAGGAGAGCGACAGGACCATCCACCATTCGCTGGTGCCCCATTGCTCGGTGGCCCAGATGAGCGCAATGGTGGAAACAAGCCCGGAGATGGTCACCATCATGCCGATAACCACGACCTTGCGGCCGTGGACGGACACTGACCGGCCGGCCAGTGTGGCAGAAATAGAACTCAACAAAGCGGCCGGAATGCCTACGGATCCGGCAGCGAGGGCGGAGTGCCCGAGACCGCTTTGGAAGTAGAGCGCGACGAGCACCCAAATGCTGGTAATGCCCATGAACCACAAGGTGGCGATGATGGTGCCATTGCGAAAGCTCGCAGTAGCAAAGATATTAAGATCCACCATTGGTGGATGACCGGTGGCCTTGTGTCGTCGCTCCCATAGCACCCATGCCACCAGCAAAAACGCGCCCAGGAGCAGCAGCCACCACACGCCAGGTGTTCCAGAAGACTCCATAAAGGGGAAGAGGATGGCCCACACGGCGGCGCCAAGGATGACAGCACCAATGGGATCAAGGGTGGCTAGGGTCTTGAAAATTCCCAGTTTATTGCCCATTTCATCGCGCACACGAGAAAACAGCGGCCGCGGAAACCACATCAATCCCAAGATGATGGCAATAAGGCCGACGGGGAAATTGACCAGCATGGTCAACCGCCAGCCCAGGTCTGCGCCACCCAGGTGTATGAGCAAGCCGCCAAGTACCGGTCCAATGGCCACGGCGAGGCCCACTGTGGAGCCAAAATAGCCGAAGGCACGGGCCCGCTCGGGGCCGCGGAAGTACTGCTGGATCATGCCCACGCCCTGGGGATTAAGCAGGCCAGCACCTATGCCTTGGATAAAGCGGGCGGCATTGAGTGCCTCAGCATTAGGGGCAAAACCGGCGACTGCGGCGCTGATGGAATAGATAGCGATGCCAGCTAGAAAGATGCCGCCGCGGCCGACGAGATCTCCGGCGCGGCCGGCCGCCACGAGGATGACGCCGAAAGTGAGCGCATAGCCGGAGAGCACCCATTGCACATCCGAATTAGAGGCCCCTAAACCCGATTGAATAGAGGGCAGGGCCACATTAACAATGGATACGCTCAGCAGCGACATAAAAAGCGCCGTGAGCAAAACGATAAGTACCCGCCAGCGAGCGGGATCTTGGCCGGCGGGGTACTCGGTCTGGTTAGCTGCGGAAGTAGTCACTTCCACACTTATACCTGGCGTTTAGAAGGCGATTCAACTGCCGGAATCTACATATGCTTCTGCAGCACGCGGCCGAAATCCGGAACCGCAGGGGTGAGGAATTTCGAAGCCTTAGCGCGCAGGGAGTTATAAGGCTTGGATAGTGCGGGGGAGTTGACCTGCTCGGCATGCTTATCGGCTACCGCCATGATGGCATCACTGACCTCGGCGCTGCGCGGCTCCAGGAAGGAACCGAAATCCTGCTCAGAGCTGTTTTCAAACTCTTGCCAGTGCGGGTCCATAGCGTCGAGGACATCCGGTAGCACGCGGCCTAGCGCCTTGGTGATGATGGCGGAGTCGACCTTCTTCGCGGCGGCGACTGCGCCCTTCAGCGCCATGCCGGTAATGCCCGATTGCTTGGCGACGACCCTCTCAACCAGCTCGCCACAATCGCTTATCACCGCAGTGCGCTGCGGACCTGACATAAGTTCAGAAAGATGTGCCATGCTGCACCACCTTACGCGAATTAAGCCGGCTGTCCCGGCAGGCCAGGAAGGTTGGCCTGAATGGCAGCAATCTGATCGGCGATCTGGCCCAAGCCAGCATCGCGGGCTGCCTTTTCCAGATCCACGTTGGGGGAGTAGAGGGCCACGGCGCTGGCCAGGGCGGTGACGCCCGCGGCCGCTGCGGTGATGATCAACGTGAGATCCAGCTGGGAAGAACCGGTAGAGGAACCACCAGTCTGGCCCTGTTCAAATTTCGGATTTACCTCGTCTTTCCAGGAATCCGCCTCAGCTGCAGTAGCGGTAGGAGCAGTGATGGCGGTGGCGGTTAGGGCCGCGGCGGTAAGGCTCGATACGGCGATCTTCTTGACGTGGGACATGGTGCTAGTTCCTTCCTTGGGTCACTCTTCCCAAAACTTAGGCAACTTCTTTAACACTAAGGTAGACGCGCACGGTGAACTTTGCGAACTCTGCGTTATACCCGCTCAGCGCCGGAACGCGGGCTAAAACCTCCGTCATAGCGCGGGCGGCATCGCGGTGGCTATCGTGGATGGCTATTCCTTCCACCTTGGCAGTGCTGGCCGCCGCAGCGGCCGCAAGAGCAGCAAAATTGGTGATGCGGACGTTAAAGCGCGCGCAAAACTCGTGTGCCAAAAGGTAGAGCTGTTCGGTACTCATGATCACCTAGGACTGCGTGGGCCGGGCGCGGCGGATTTCCGCCTCCAGCTCAGCGCGGCCGGGGAGGAGGGCGCGGGCGGTGGATTGCACGTGGGCGTCGGCAAGCGTGCGGGCTGCCGCCGCAACGATGGCGCGCACTACCGCTTCATGTTTGGAGGTACCCTGCGCCGAGGCCAGCAGGGTGAGCGCGTGGTCTTGTTCGGCCGTAAGCCGCAATGTCATTGCCATGCCTTAGTGATACCACGGTGATACCATGCGTGCGGCAATTCGGGCCCTGAAAGGCGCTAAAGGGTAGAATCTGGCGTTATGAGTGACAATAACGACGATCTTTTTGATCGCATATTTCCCATTGACATTAATGAGGAGATGGAGTCGAGCTACATCGACTACGCCATGTCCGTCATCGTCGGCCGTGCCCTGCCGGAGGTGCGCGATGGACTAAAGCCGGTGCACCGCCGCATCCTCTACGCGATGTTCGATTCCGGTTACCGGCCGGAGCGCGGCTACGTAAAGTCCGCCCGCCCGGTCTCGGACACCATGGGTCAGTTCCACCCGCACGGTGACTCCGCCATCTATGACACCTTGGTGCGCTTGGCCCAGTCGTGGAATATGCGCTACCCACTGGTGGATGGCCAGGGTAACTTCGGCTCCCGCGGTAACGATGGCCCAGCAGCAATGCGTTATACGGAGTGTAAGCTCACTCCGCTGGCCATGGAGATGGTGCGCGATATCCGCGAAAACACCGTTGATTTCTCGCCCAACTACGATGGCAAAACCAGCGAGCCGGACGTACTGCCGTCCCGCGTTCCAAACCTGCTGATGAACGGTTCGGGCGGCATTGCCGTGGGTATGGCCACCAATATCCCTCCGCATAACCTCAACGAGCTGGCTGAGGCCATCTACTGGCTACTGGATAATCCAGACGCCGATGAAGAGGCTGCGCTGGAAGCCTGCATGGAACGCGTTAAGGGCCCGGATTTCCCCACCGCGGGCCTCATCGTGGGCGATCAGGGCATCAAGGATGCCTACACCACCGGCCGCGGATCCATCCGCATGCGCGGTGTGACCTCCATCGAGGAATCTGGATCCCGCCAGACCATTGTGATTACCGAGCTGCCGTTCCAGGTCAACCCGGATAACCTCATCTCCAATATCGCGGAGTCCGTGGCCAGCGGCAAGATCGCGGGTATTTCCAAGATTGAGGATGAATCCTCCGACCGCGTTGGCATGCGCATCGTCGTCACCCTCAAGCGCGACGCCGTGGCCCGCGTGGTGCTCAATAACCTCTACAAGCACTCCCAGCTGCAGACGTCCTTCGGCGCGAATATGCTCTCCATTGTCGATGGCGTGCCGCGCACCCTCCGCCTGGATCAGATGCTGCGCTACTACGTGGAGCACCAGATCGAGGTCATCGTTCGCCGTACCCAGTACCGCCTGAATGAGGCCGAAAAGCGCGCCCACATTCTGCGCGGTTTGGTCAAGGCCCTAGACATGCTTGATGAGGTCATTGCCCTTATCCGCCGTTCGCCCACCGTGGACGAGGCACGCGAGGGCTTGAAGGAGCTTCTCGACGTCGACGATATCCAGGCCGACGCCATCCTGGCCATGCAGCTGCGCAAACTGGCTGCCCTGGAACGCCAAAAGATCATCGATGAGTTGGCGGAAATCGAGCGCGAGATCGCTGATCTGAAGGATATCCTCGCCCGCGAGGAGCGCCAGCGCCAGATTGTCCACGATGAGCTGGCAGAGATCGTCGATAAGTATGGCGATGAACGCCGCACCGAAATCATTCCGGCAACCGGCGATGTGACCGATGAGGACCTTATCGCCCGCGAAAACGTTGTAGTCACCATTACTTCTACGGGCTACGCTAAGCGCACCAAGGTGGATTCCTACAAGGCGCAAAAGCGTGGTGGCAAGGGCGTGCGCGGCGCTGAGCTCAAGCAGGACGATATTGTCAAGAACTTCTTCGTCTGCTCCACGCACGACTGGATCTTGTTCTTTACCAACTTCGGCCGCGTCTACCGCCTCAAGGCTTATGAGCTGCCAGAGGCCGGTCGCGCCGCTCGTGGCCAGCACGTGGCAAACCTGCTGGAATTCCAGCCGGAAGAAAAGATTGCCCAGGTCATCCAGATCCAGTCCTACGAGGATGCTCCTTACCTGGTTCTCGCTACCCAGCAGGGCCGCGTGAAGAAGTCCCGTTTGACCGATTATGAGTCCGCGCGTTCCGCTGGCCTTATCGCCATCAACCTCAACGAGGGCGATGCTCTCATTGGCGCACAGCTCGTCTCCGAGGGCGACGACATCCTGCTCACCTCCGAGCAGGGACAGGCCATCCGCTTTACTGCGGACGACGACCAGCTGCGCCCCATGGGCCGCGCTACCGCTGGTGTGAAGGGCATGCGCTTCCGCGGCGATGACCAGCTGCTGTCCATGTCCGTGGTCCACGATGGCGAATTCCTCTTGGTTGCCACCTCCGGCGGCTACGGTAAGCGCACCGCTATCGAGGAATACACTACGCAGGGCCGCGGTGGCCTGGGTGTCATGACCTTCAAGTACACCCCGAAGCGCGGCAAGCTAATCGGCGCCATCTCTGTGGATGAGGATGATGAAATCTTCGCCATTACCTCCGCCGGCGGCGTCATCCGCACCGAGGTGGACCAGATTCGTCCGTCCTCCCGTGCCACGATGGGCGTGCGCTTGGTCAACCTGGGTGACGATGTCGAACTGCTTGCCATCGACCGCAACGTCGAAGAAGATGGTGAGGAAGACGCTCAGGCCGTGGCTAAGGGCGAAAAGACCGTGGATGAGGTCCAGCAGGAACACAAGGCTGGCGATGCTTCCAAGGATGAGGAGTAATTAATGGCACGACGAGACATAACGATTACGCGAATCTCGCCTATCTCGGCATTCCGCGTCGGTCTGGCCCTGTCACTCGTCGGACTGATCGCCTGGATGCTGGCCGTATGCCTGCTTTATATTGGCCTGAACCAGGTGGGGATTTGGGAATCGCTCAATAGCCTCGTCGGCGGCGTCGGCGGCGGATTCGAGGTCACCTTCGGTGTCGTCATCTCCGCCTCCGCGCTCATCGGCGTTATTTTCGCCGTTCTCCTTACATTGCTGGCTCCCCTGATGGCGGTTATTTATAACGCCATCGTGGACGTCTTTGGCGGCCTGCGAGTCGACCTAGACAACCGCTAGCGCCTCTCTCACCCTAGAGGATGCCGGCACCTTCGGGTGCCGGCCTTTTCTTCTATCAGCACGAATCTTCCCCTTTTTGTTTAGTGGTATGAAATGCTTCTTGAGCAGGCGATTTGTATAAATCCGGGGATAGTATGTAGAGTTAATTCTCGTTCCGCACAAGGGCCTATAGCTCAGTCGGTTAGAGCGCATCGCTGATAACGATGAGGTCGCTGGTTCGATTCCAGCTAGGCCCACCACGGAACAATGGGGCATTAGCTCAATTGGTAGAGCATCTGCTTTGCAAGCAGAAGGTCAGGAGTTCGATTCTCCTATGCTCCACAGCATGTAGTCCGGCTTCCTCTTCGGAGGGGCCGGACATTTTTTATTTCCGCGCCCGTTACCCGCGCGCTCTGAGAAGTGTCACAATGGTGAGTAATTTACGCGGATCACCATTTTCGTCCATCCAAACTTCGGTTTTCGTCGACGGTTTGGCCGGTTTATATGGACGAAAATGGTGAAACAGCGCGAGTCTGGCCTCAAAGAAGGGATCCGATGATGGATGGCGGTGGCAT
Source organism: Corynebacterium nasorum (assembly GCF_032821635.1). Taxonomy (NCBI): domain Bacteria; kingdom Bacillati; phylum Actinomycetota; class Actinomycetes; order Mycobacteriales; family Corynebacteriaceae; genus Corynebacterium; species Corynebacterium nasorum. Next base: position 96,138 of record NZ_JAVBIE010000007.1, read on the forward strand.
CTACACAGTTGCGCGGCAGCGCGCCGAAGAGATGCTCGGCTCGCAGATACAGTATCCTTTCGGGCCCGACTGGGAAGTATTCAAAGTACGCGGCAAAATCTTCCTGTTATTTTATTGACAGCAGTGACGGGCCAACAGCAAATGATTATTAAGGCGGAGCCGGAAGACTGCCAAGCGCTACAGCAGCAGTATCCGTTCATTGCGCCGGGCTACCACATGAATAAGCGGCATTGGGTTTCCGTCTACCCGCACGCAGAACTGCACCAGCAGTTGATAGAGGAGTTAGTCACGGATTCCTATCGTTTGGTGGTGGAGAAGCTGCCGAGAGCGCAGCGGCCTATTTAGCTGAGAAGAACTTGCATCAGCAAAGCATTTCAAGGGGCGCGAGCTCTGAGGTTGGCTTAGAGATTCAAATTCGGCCCCAGATGAAGTTGTAGGTGGTGAAAACGAAAGTAGCCCCAGAAGGAATCTGGGGCTTTGCTTAGGATGGATTAAATAGTAGAAACCCAAGTTGCCGTATCGGAGCTGAAAGAGAAAGTGGGCTTCCAAATTAGACGATATTCACCTGGGTCCGCGCCCTCAAAATAGAGGGTTCCAGTAACGGTGCCACCTAGGGTTAGTTTGCCAGAATCGAGCTGGTCATCAAATCCATTGATGGCGTAATCGGAGACTACACCGGCCGGAGTCTGAACGCTCCAGTCAAAAGGATTAAAGTCCTTTTCCTTATCACTGTTGTTTACGTAAGTGACTTCTGCTCCAAGATATGTATCGCCGAAGACATCGGTGGAAGGCTGAACATTGTTGATAGTAATTTCTAGCCCGTCTTTAGTGGTGTAGGTTTCACCCAGAGAGAATTCAGTGGACTCATCTTTGGCGGGCGCTTCATTGTCCTTGCCATTGTCGGACGTATTGTTAGAAGACTCGGAACCCTGAGATCCAGAATTAGAGGAGGAGTCGTTTGAATCTCCTCCCCCTGCAATCGCGCTGATAATTCCAATGACAACGATGATTCCGAGAATGATGAGACCCCACTTCATGCAGCCGCCTTTTTTCTTCTGGGGCTGCTGAGGGGCGGCGAAGCCCGGTTGTTGAGGCATGCCATAACCCTGCTGGGGATTTGGCTGTTGGGCGCCGTAGGGCTGCTGACCGTACGGGCTACCGTTTTGGTTATTGGGGTCGGGAAATTGAGGGGTAGACAAAGGTTGACTCCTTTAGAGAGAGATGATGATGCGAACTTCTTCGCAGTGTTAAAATTTTAATGTTGCTAGGTCAACAAGAACAAATAATGGCGTTTTGAAACGGAGAATGGACTCGGTTTAAGTATTGGTATTCGAGGAGTGACGAGTCACTTTAGAATTAAAGCCAAGTTGATAGAATAAATCCCATGACCGAGCGCGATGACTACTGGCTAAATGATGAAGAACTCGCATCATTTATGTCCCTAATGAGCGTAAATATTCGCTTGACCAATATTTTGGATGCTCAGCTGCGCGATGACGCAGGCCTGAGCTTTTTTGAATACACAGTGCTCTCTCGGCTATCTGAGGCGGAAAATCGCGAGATGCGTATGCGTGATTTGGCGATTACCGCCAATGGATCTTTGTCTCGCTTGAGCCAGGTTGTTACGCGCCTAGAAAAGCAGGGGTGGGTCGTGCGCCAGCCGTGCCCGACTGACGGCCGCACCACCATGGCGCAGCTGACGGATAGCGGTTGGGACAAGGTAGTAGAGACTGCGCCTGGCCACGCTAAGCAGGCGCGAAGGTCCGTAATGGATAACCTGACCCGCACGCAGATCCGCCAGATGCTGCAGATCAATCGGCGGATCATAAAGGCCATTGAGGATGATGAGCGCTATGGTGGGCGCTATTAGGCAGTGCGCCTCGCGAGGCTATTGCTTGGGATAGCCGCGGCGGCCCGAGACGGTTTTATCGAATGGGATCCAAAACCGCAGGGCTGCTTCCTTGTTTTTCGAGATGCCGATGCGCGGTCCGCGTACCCATTCTGGTTCGGAGGTTCGCTCAACAATCTGAATTGGTTGGTGGTTATCTTCCAACGTGAAGCCTAAGGCCTTGCCCAAGTTTCCTGGCCCGCGGGCAAGATTATGAAAATCGGTGGTGCCGCGGCGGGCGAAGGCGATATCGGCGCCCTCGATGATTTCGCCGCCGCGCAGCAGGCAGCCTTGGCCGGTGCCATCAGGGGCGCAAACGATATTGACGTTGCGGTGGATACCATAAGAAATATAGACGTAGAACCTACCCGGCGGACCGAACATGGCCGCATTGCGCGGGGTCTTGCCATTGAAGGTATGTGCAGCGGAATCCTCGGCACCGAGGTAAGCCTCAACCTCCGTGAGGCGGATGCTTACCCCGGCATGGGTGAGGGTACAGCCGAGGAGTTGGGGAGCGACGGCGTCGGCAGTCAGGGCAAAATCAATCATTAACCACGAGCGTAGTAGCGCTTACCTGCCACGGGGGTGCGTAGGAGGCGATCTAGGCTAACTGGCTCGAGGCCCTTGGCGCGCAGGCCGTCGATAACGCAATCGGCGGCGTCCACGGTGGTGGGGTGGATATCGTGCATCAACACTATGGAGCCGGCGCGGGCGCCTTGGACGGCCGCGGAGCACACATGGTCGGAGTTGCGGTCCTTCCAATCCACGGTGTCGACGTCCCACAACGCTTGGGAGACGCCCTTATCGCGGGTGGCCTGATCCACGGTGGCGTTGGTCGCGCCATAGGGCGGGCGTACCCAGCGCGTGCCTTGGCCGGTGGCCTTTTTGATGGCGGCATTGCCGGCGTCGATTTCCTGGGATACCTGGTCATAGGACAGGGTGTTGAGCTGGCGGTGGCTCTTGGTGTGGTTGCCGATGGTGTGGCCCTCGGCCTTCATGCGCTTGAGCAGCTCAGGATGCTGATATGCGTTGGGGGCTAGCACCATGAAGCTTGCGTGCGCGTTCTTCGCCTTGAGCTTGTCCAGTAGGCGGTTGGTCTCGGCACCGGGGCCGTCGTCATAGGTGATAGCTACGCAATTGGCACAGTCGACGCCACCTTCGCTGCGCGGCTGCGGCTTCTTTGGAGCTGGGGCGGCGGGTGCCTTCTTCCCGGAGGTAGTGTGTGGAAATGCCTGGGAGCTGAAATCTTCGACCTGTGCGCGGGCATCCTCGAGGCGATGGTTGATTTCTCCTTGAATATCCGCGCTTGAAGACGCAGGCAATCGTGGGATTTGCGGTAACTGTGCATGAGCGGCGGCTGGCATGGCGGCGGCAATAAGCACGGTGAGTGCAGAGGTGAGGATGCGGCGCATAGTGTTCCTAAAAATGAGGGAAAGTGGACATGATGTGCCCATGACCCTAGCGCCCGAATGTAACCAAAGTGATAGGACATGCCTAAAGGGGCCAAAGTGATTTGAGTGGTTCAGGTTTTAAGCGGTTTGTGGTTGCTTCGGCTGCGGTAGTAAAGTGTGTAGGCACTGGGGCATTAGCTCAATTGGTAGAGCATCTGCTTTGCAAGCAGAAGGTCAGGAGTTCGATTCTCCTATGCTCCACAGCATGTAGTCCGGCTTCCTCTTCGGAGGGCGCCGGACTTTTCTCTGCGCAAGGGCAGCTAGGGGGCGATGTCGCGATTTTTCGATGTAAACTCCATTTTTGTCGGCGGAAATGGCAGGGATGTACGCGCAAGGTCGCGGGGAGAAAACTTTAAGTACAGTAAGAGGGGAATTATTACTATTACGTGAAACCATTAGGAGACTAACCATGGCCGCCAACGTTCGCTATAACGATCCCTTTACCTCCACAGAGAAGAAAGTCTCGGCGCCGGAGGGCGCAGAATACGTTGTGGTGCGCAAACGTGGCGAGGCCGCAGTGGACGGGGAGGTCATGAGCTTTCACGGCACTCGCGAAGAGGCGCGCGAGGCGGTCATGGCCGGGCTGACCGAGGAGTTTAAGACGGCCGTGGATAATGAGCCGATTTACGTTACGCACGCCCGCCTGCGCTCGCTTTAGAAGCGTTTCAGCATCACAAAGTGTCCCTCGTGGCTGCCCACGTGTTCAAAGCCGAGGTGCTCATAGAGCCCCTTGGCGCGGGGGTTATCGGGGTGGACGGCTAGCGAGATGCCGGGGGCATGCAGGGTGTGGGCGAGGGAAATAGCGGCGTCGATAAGCGCGGTGGCAATGCCCTGTCCCTTATAGCGGGCCTCGACCGCGATGGCGAGCTCCGGAATGGCGGGCTCGACAAAGCCAAATCCGTGGTTGTCCTCCGTGCCCCAATTGAGCCACACGCCACCGGCTGGGACAAGATCCTCCCAGGCGATGAAACCGCCCTGGTTGGGATCCCAATTTTCCACGTAGAAGGCAAAATCAGCGGCGAAGTCAGGGGAGAGCTCGCCGTGCTCGTCACCGAAAGTATCGGTGAGGAAGTTGAGGCGGGCGAGATAGGTGCGGTCAGATTCTTGGGTTGCGCGAAGTTCCATGGAATCCACGATAGACGCCAGTGGTGCAGCACGGGGTACGCATGCGAAAATCCCCTCCGCACAGGACAGTGACCTGTGGGGAAGGGATGTGGCTGCCGCTTAGGCGAGGTGGTAATTGCGGACGTCGTGACCGTTAAACTCGCGCTCGATACCGGCCTCGTCTACGGAGTGGAAAGTGGTTCCGTTATCGATGGCGAAGCGCAGGTTATCCACGCGAGAGGAAGGGTCTTTAGACACCGCACCCGCTGGGAAGTAGTACGTTGAGCCGTCTTTGAGCTTGACGGTGAGGGACTCAAAGCTCATTGTTCATCTCCTTGTAGAAAGATCCCTAATGTGGGAATTCAATCAAGAGGTTTTTGTCTAAGCAAAGAAATGAGATCTAGGCAACGCTGAATATACCCCCACGGCGGGGTGGAAAGCGTAGTTATTCTTTGGCCTACAGGCGGTGCTTGCCCTCGTTTTGGTGGTCATCCGTGATGCGGGTGGTGTCGGCCGGCTGAGCTGCTTCCTCTTCGCGGTGCTTGGCCAGCTGCTCGTCGATGGAACCCAGCAGTTCTTCATCGCGTACAGCGCCTTCCTCAACGAGGTCAGACTGGGTGTCATTCTCGCTGGTGGAGGTGTAGACCAAGGTGGACTCAGGGGCGGTGTGGGAAGCGGACTGGAAGTCATCCACGCGCGGTGGGGTCTGGGATGGCTTGTCGTTGGAGCGCAGCCAGTAGTAGGCGGCACCGGCCGCGGCGGAAAGCACAGCGATAATGCCGGCGAAGATCCAGCCCTTGGAGGACTTCTGCTTCTTCTGTTTCTTGGCTACCTTGGCGGACTTCTTCTTGAGGTTCTTCTGCGCCTTCTGAGAATCCTTTTTGGCCTGCTTGCGGGCCTTCTTAGCCTTCTTGGTGGCCTCTTCCTTGGCGTCGTTCAGGCGCTCGGTGGCGTCCTCGCGGTAGTTGTTGAACTCTTCTAGGGCGCGCTCGAGGCGGGAGTGTGCGGCGCGGGTGACGGCGCCTGCCTGGCGGCGGGACTCGGCGAAGCTGCCGTTATCGCGCTCGTCCATCTTCTGCGCGGCCTCCTCTAGGGCGGTGTAGGCTTCGCGGGACTTTTCTTCGCGGTAGTTGTTGAACTGGCTCCACAGGTTCGATGCGGTCTTGAAGGCCAGGTTCAATGTGGTGGGGTTCATGGGGTGGAACACTCCTTAACTCAGATTTATCAATTCGCTTTCACCCAGCATAGTGACGTAGTGGGTGGTGTACCACCGTGAGCGCGGCGGCGTGCTGGGGGAACGGGTCACAAATAGACCGCTTGGTTCAGAATGTGCGATTATTATTCAGCCAATTTTTCGCCAACCTCGCAGTTTGCGGGCTTGCAATGGTAATACCATTGCAATATCGCTACCGCACAAACTGAACAGCTTGGTACGTTTTTGTCAACGCACCGACGACGACCAGCAAAGGAGGTGACTATGAGCCCGCGACTTTCGGCTTCCGCGCCCTTGGATTATGAAAGCGAAGAGGAATCCCATGTACCTGAGCGCCTCGCCCTTTCCTTCGAGGTAATCCCACCGCGCCACGATGCCGATGCCGCCAAGATCGACCGCCTGCTAGAGGTCCTGGAAAGCTATCACCCCGATTACATCGCGGTAACCAGTTCCCAGCGCTCCGGCTGGCTAGAGGGAACCGCGGCCTTCATTGAGAAAATCTCGCAGAACACCGCTATGCGCCCGCTGGCGCACCTGGCGTGCACGGCCGGCTCGCGCGACGAGCTCATCGGGTGGATTAATCGCTTGGTAGATGCCGGAGTGCGTGGCCTGCTAGCTCTGCGGGGTGACCTCCCCGAAGGGGGCATGCCCGAGCACTACCTCCAGCATGCCGATGAACTGGTTCGCCTCATCCGGGAATTGGAAAGCCACCAAGCGGCCCGCTTTGCTGCCGGCCGACTCGCTGTAAGTGTGGCGTGCTATCCCAGCGGCCATGCTGAATCCAAAAACGAGGACGAGGACTTTGACGTCCTGCTCAATAAGCAGCGCCTTGGCGCGGACTTCGCCATCACCCAACTCTTTTTTGATGCCGAGGATTTCCTCCGCTTCGCCCAAAGGGCGGAGTTGGCCGGGGTGAAAATCCCCCTCATTCCGGGGATTATGCCCATGACCAGCCTGCGCCGGTTGGAACGAATGGGGCAGCTGTCCGGGCTGGCCGTACCCGAAAGGGTGCGCACTCGGCTCGCGGCAGCGAAAACCCCAGAAGAGGAATACGAAATCGGCATGGAGCTTACCGCCCAATTGGCCCGCACCATCGTGGCCGGGGGCGCGGAAGGTCTCCATATATATACCCACAACAATCCCGACATTACCCAAGACCTGTTATCTCGAATCGGAGTAAGCAATGACGAACACTAATTTCCCCAAGGCGACGATTGAGGGCTACCCTCGCGTCGGCGCTAACCGCGAGCTCAAGCGCGCGCTGGAATCCTATTGGGCCGGCCGCATCGATGCAGAGACCTTTGAGTCTGCCGCTCATTCCCTGCGCTTGGATACCTATAACCGCTTGCGCGACCTCGGTCTTACTGAGGACTATGCCATTCCAGCCGACGTCGCTTACTACGACCAGGTGCTCGAGACCGCACTGACCGTGGGCGCCGTAGCCGGCGAGACCCTGGATGATGAGTTCACCTTGGCTCGTGGCAATAAGGACACCGCGCCGCTAGAGATGACTAAGTGGTTCGATACCAACTACCACTACATCGTCCCAGAAATTTCTGATGACCAGGACTTTAAGGCGCACCCACAGCGCGTTATCAAGCTAGTGGAAGAAGCCCGCGCAGCAGGCCACACCGTGCGCCCATACCTCGTCGGCCCGGTTACCCTGCTGGCCCTGTCCAAGCAGGCCGAGGGCGCGACCAAGTCCCCGCTCGACCGCTTGGATGATGCCGTCAAGGCCTACCAGGAGGTACTGGCCGAGCTGGATAAATCCGGCGTGAAGTGGGTACAGCTGGCCGAGCCTGCCCTGGTAGCGGACCTGACCGTTGCCACCGATGAGGAGCTTGCTGCCCACATCAAGAGCGCCTATGAGGCCATCTTGGGTGCGGACAACCGTCCGCAAGTCTACCTCACCACCCCTTATGGCTCCGCGCGCAAGGGCCTTGAGGTCTTGGCGGAACTTAAGCCAGAGGCCGTCCAGGTGGATCTGTCCGTGGGCACCTTGGCTCTCGATGAGGGCTACCTTGAGCGCGTGAAGAAGCTGAACTCGCACGTGGTTGCTGGGCTTATCGACGGCCGCAATGTCTGGGCCGCCAACCTACGTGACCTGCGCTCCAAGTACGAGGACCTAGAGGGAAGCCTTGACTCCCTGTCTGTGTCTACCTCCGTATCCCTGCAGCATGTGCCGCACACCGTGGAGGCAGAAACCAAGCTGCCGGCCGACGTCGCCACCTGGTTCTCCTTTGCCAATGAGAAAGTCAAGGAAGTCGTAGCCCTCTCCCAGGGCCCACTGGAAGCGCCGGAGGCGTACAACATCAGCGACCGCGCGGTGCGCACCCGTGCTGACTCTGAGCGTATCCACAATGCGGCGGTGAAGGCGCGCATCGAGAAGCTGCCGGCCGGCGAGGTCAAGCGCGAGCCTGCCTTTGCCGAGCGCAACGAGGCGCAAAAGGAACTCGGCTTGCCGCAGCTGCCGACTACCACCATTGGTTCATTCCCACAGACCAAGGAAATCCGCCAAGCGCGTGCGGCGCACCGCAAGGGCGAGCTTTCCGACGCCGATTACAACGCCGCCCTCAAGGATGAGGTCAAGTCCGTCATCGAGCTGCAAGAGCGCCTTGGCCTCGATGTACTTGTACACGGCGAGCCGGAGCGCAATGATATGGTCCAGTACTTTGCCGAGCTGCTCGATGGTTTCGTAACCACCGAAAACGGCTGGGTCCAGTCCTATGGCTCCCGCTGCACCCGTCCGCCAATCGTTGTCGGTGACATCTCCCGCCCGGCTGCGATGACCACCGAGTGGTCCAAGTACGCCCAGTCGCTCTCGGAGCACCACGTCAAGGGCATGCTTACCGGCCCGGTGACTATCCTGGCCTGGTCCTTCGTGCGTGATGACGTCCACCAGTCCATCTCTGCGGACCAGCTCGGCGTCGCGCTGGCGGATGAGGTCCGAGACTTGGAAGAGGCCGGCATCGACATCATTCAGATCGATGAACCTGCCTTGCGTGAACTGCTGCCTTTGCGTGAGGAAGACCGCAAGGCCTACCTGGACTGGGCCGTGCGCTCCTTCCGCCTCGTTGCACTCGAGGCCAAGCCGACCACCCAGATCCACACCCACCTGTGTTACTCCGAGTTCGGCCAAATCATCGATGCCGTTGCCGGCCTCGATGCCGATGTCACCTCCATCGAGGCGGCTCGCTCCCGCATGGAACTGCTCGAAGATATCGACGAGACCTTCCATTCCGAGATTGGCCCGGGCATCTACGATATCCACTCCCCACGCGTGCCCTCCGTGGCGGAGATGGCCGAGCTCATCCGCGCCGCGCTCAAGCACGTGCCGGTCGAGCGCCTGTGGGTTAACCCGGACTGTGGCCTGAAGACCCGCGGCTACGAGGAGACCGAAGCCTCCCTGCGCAATATGGTGCTGGCTCGCGATGAGGTACGTGATTCCCTCTAAGGCCTCGTAACCCCACGGAATCCCGGCTGGGAAATGGGCAACTAGCCCTTACTTGGCCGGGATTTCTCGTTTTGCCTTGCTGCGCTTGTTGATCCACCCGATGATCATCGGCAGCACGGAAATTGCCACCACAATCAGCATGATGATGTCGATGGAGTGAGCAATGCCCGGGATACCGCCCAGCAGGACACCGACGAGCAGCATGGAACCTACCCAGCCGATGCCGCCGAGAATATTCCAGCGCAAGAAGGAGGAGTAGCCCATTTCCGCGGTGCCGGCGGCGAAGGGGACGAAAGTGCGCACGATTGGAACGAAGCGGCCTAATACTAGGGCCACCGGGCCGTGGCGCTGGAAGAAGTCTCCCGCGCTATCGAGGTGTTCGGTGCGCAGAACGCGGGCATCGTCCTTGAAAAGCTTGCGGCCAAAGCGGCGGCCCAAGTAGAAGCCCACCTGGTCGCCGGCAAAGGCGGCCACCGCGGCCACGACAAAGAGCAGCCAGGCGTTGATGTCGAGTTCGTGGCGCAGGATGGCCGCGGTAACGAGCAAAGAATCACCCGGCAGGAACGGGAAAAGCACGCCGGACTCGATGAAGATGACCACGGCGACGCCGAGCAGAATATAAGGTCCAAAGCTTTGGAGCAGGGAACCTGCGTCCATAAGGTTGTGGAGGGAGGACAAGAAATCCATGTGCGGATCCTTTCTTAGTGGTTCTTTTAGTATCCTCCGCAAACTGCAAAGTAGCTGCGAATCCACTGGGTGTCCGAATGGAACCGATATGTTTCTTTTCTCCTCCTAGCTTCCGGGTAAGAAACATCACTAGCCTGGGAGTATGAACCACTCCGCATTCCGTAATAGTCAAGACACTTTTCTCTCCGACGCCCTCGCTGGGCTCATCGCCAACCACCCCGATGCTCGCTGGCACGACGTTGGCTTCATTGGCCGCTCCACGCCGCTGCGCACCGCGGACGGTGATCCGGCAGTGGCGGTGATTTCCGGTGGCGGTTCCGGTCACGAACCGATGCATGCCGGGTTTGTCGGCCAGGGCATGCTCGCAGCGGCCTGCCCGGGGTTGCTCTTTACCTCCCCGAACGCGGTCCAGGTCAGCGAGGCCACCCAGTGGGCTGACCAGGGCAGGGGAGTAGTCCATGTGGTGAAGAATTACACCGGAGACGTCATGAACTTTACCGTCGCTCGCAACGCCGCCGAGGCGGTAGACACCCGCACGGTGCTGGTGGCCGATGATATTGCCACCGATGGCAATGAGGACGGCCCCGGTCGCCGCGGTACGGGTGCGACCATCCTGGTGGAAAAGGTCGCAGGAGCTGCTGCCTACCGCGGCGATGACGTGGATAAGGTTGCTGAATTAGGGCAGCGCGCCGCGGATAATTCTCGGAGCATGTCCGTGGCGTTGGGTGCCGGTTTTATGCCGACTACCGGCCGCGAGACCTTTGATCTTGCAGCCGGCCAGATGGAGGTGGGTGTGGGCATTCACGGTGAGCCGGGCACCCACACTGAGCAGGTAGATAGCGCGAGCGCTATCGTAAATCAGGTCCTGGATAAGATCGTGCCAGCCCTTGAGCTGGGTCAAGGCGATGAAGTGGTGTGCCTGGTCAACGGCCTAGGCGGCACCACCCCGCTGGAGCTGAGTTTGCTCTTTGGTGAGGCCGCCGCGCAGTTGGCCCAGCGTGGCGTCACCGTAGCTCGGTCGTTGGTGGGCTCCTATGTCACCGCGGTCAATATGCACGGTGCTTCCTTTACTCTGCTCAAGGCAGATGCGGAGCTGCTCGAGCTTGTCGACGCCCCCACTGCCGCCCCCGCCTGGCCGCACACCCTGGGCCGCGCGAAGGCGGTAGAACCCGCCACCATCACCTTCCAGGATGAACTTCCTACCGAGGGCGAGGAGAACCAGTGGCTCACCGCCTTTGTGGAGCGTCTCCAAGCCTCCTTCGAGGCGCTTACTGAGCTGGACCGCAAAGCCGGCGACGGCGACTTTGGCCAGAACATGGAGGCGGCCTTCGGCGGCATTGAGACTCCACTGCGCGGCAGGGATACCGAGATCTTCACCGGGCTGGCCAAGCGCCTGCTCGTCCTCGCCGGTGGTACCTCCGGCGCTGTATTCGGCACGCTCTTTAATGAATTGGCTCGGGCGGAGTCGCTGGCGGACGGGCTCAATGCAGCGGCTGAATTAATCCACGAGCTCGGCGGCGCCCAGCGCGGTGATCGCACCATGCTAGATGCCCTCATTCCGGCCGCAGAAAAAGCCCGCGAGCTAGGTGCGAAGGATCCGGACGCGGAGACCTTGCAGGAGCTTTTCGACGCCGCCCATGCCGGCGCCCTCGACACCGAGGACCTTGCTGCAAAGAAGGGCCGCGCCTCCTACCTGGGAGATCGCAGCAAGGGCGTTATCGATCCGGGCGCCATCGTGGTCAGCTGGCTCTTTGGGGGAGAACCTCTCTCAGCGCACTAAGCGAGCGCAGATCTCCATCACCCGCACGGTCGAGGTGGAGCGCATGCAGCCCTGCCTTGCGCGCCCCCTGCACATCGTTGGTGAGGGAATCGCCCACCATGAGCGTGTCTGCAGCATCCACTCCGAGCTGGCGGCAAGCAGCGAGGTAGGCCGCGCGCTGCGGTTTGGGGCAGCCGAGGTCGACGGTGGGGATGAGGAGGACGTCGGCAAGCGCAAGGCCCGTGGCCTCCAGCTTCGCCTGCTGCATTTCGCGCTCGCCGTTGGTGAGTATGCCGACCTGAAAGCCGGATTCGAGGGCCCAGGTGAGGGTGGGCAGGGCGTCGGAAAAAGCGCGCCATTGCTCCCGGTAGGCGGAAAGATAGCCGTCGTAGGCGGCCAGCGCCTCGGCATCGCTCATGTCCCGGCCGAGGAATTCGCGGCAGCGCGCCGCGCGCTGGCCGTGGTGGGAGACCTCGCCGCGCTCATAGGCTTGAAACCACTTTCGTTCAATAGCCGCGAATCGCGGATGCTGGCCCTCGGGCAGTCCGAGCTCGCGGCACCACTGATCCACCGCGTCTCGGGCCGCGCCGGAGTGATCGAGCAAGGTGTCATCCAGATCAAAAAGAAGCGCGCGAATCATACCTTCAGGCTATCGCGATCGCTGACAGCGTTATGTCATGCGCGGCAGGCACGCGTTAAATTCTTTACAATGGCTGGCATGACTCAGAAGACCGCAACTGCAACGATGCATACCAACTACGGTGACATTGTTATCGATCTCTTCGGTAACCATGCACCGGTAACCGTTGAAAACTTCATCGGCCTGGCCAAGGGCGAGAAGGACTACTCCTCCCAGAACGCAAAGGGCGAGCAGTCCGGACCGTTCTATGACGGTGCAATCTTCCACCGCATCATCGATAACTTCATGATTCAGGGCGGCGACCCGACCGGCACCGGCCGCGGTGGCCCGGGATACCAGTTCCAGGATGAATTCCACCCGGAGCTGCAGTTCGACCGCCCATTCCTGTTGGCCATGGCTAATGCTGGCCCAGGCACCAACGGTTCCCAGTTCTTTATCACCGTGGCGCCGACCCCGCACCTGAACAACCACCACACCATCTTTGGCGAGGTAACTGACGCTGCTTCCCAGGAGGTTGTGTCCAAGATCGCCAAGGTGGATACTGACCGCATGGACCGTCCGCACGAGGACGTTGTTATCGAGTCCATCGATATCGCGTAATCGCCTTTTTCCTCGGGCCCGTCACCGCATTATTCGTGCGGCGGCGGGCTCGTTGCAGTTTTCCCGAGCTATCCACAGCCAGACCCCCGCCTAAAGGACTGACAACTTCATGACCATGGTGAGAAACTATGTCCGCGCTACCCCAGCGACCGCGCTCATCGCCGCCGTCTGCATCATCGCTTGGCTGATTACCGCGGTGCAGGCGCGCACGCTAGGAGCCACCTTCTATGATTCCCCGCTCGCAGCGGATTGGGGCCTGTGGGGACCGGATTATCCCTTCCGCCCCCAGACTGCGCTGTCTTCGGAGTTCATGCACCTAGACGCGGGCCATTTGGCGGTGAATATGATCATGCTCTTGCTCATAGGCAGGGAAGTGGAGCGGACGCTTGGCACCGGGTTGTATCTTGCCTCCTATTTCATCTCGTGCCTAGGCGCGTCCGCCATGATCTTGAAATTCGACTTCAATACCCCCACCGTCGGCGCCTCCGGTGCGCTCTTCGCACTCATGGTCATGCTGGTAGGTGCTTATCGCCAGCGCGGGCTCGATCTCCGCGCGCCCATCGCCCTGGTTGTGGCGAACGTGGCCTATACCTTCCTGGCCAATGGCGTATCCCTGTGGGGACACTTGGGTGGGTTGTGCACAGGCCTCGTGTTGAGCCTTTTTCTCTATCGAAAAAGCCCCTCTCTTCGCTGGGGCGGTGTTGTTGTGGTGGCCGCGGTAATCCTCGCGCTCTTGGCCCAACAAGCTGGGTTTTGGGGATAACTGTGGAATTTGATCACCGGAAAGCATGTGCGAAAGAATTCCACAATGTTTATCCACAATGTGGATAACTACATTTTTGTAATTTACCGAACGCTTTTCCGGAGTTTTCCCTGATCACGCTGGTCTAGACTGTGCGAAAGTAAGAAAATCCGCCTGTGGAAGTCCGTGAAAACAGTTATCCACAGGGTGTTAATAATTGTGTGAAATTCACATTTCACAGGCTTTCTCCACAGCCTGTGGATAACTTTCTACCCACTGTGTGAGCAAGACTGATAAATTTGGGTACTGACCTGCATAAGGAGCATTGTGGATAATCAACCTCGCGCTGTGATCGTCGGCGCAGGACCTAATGGACTCACGGCCGCGGCGCGTTTGGCCATGGCTGGCTGGAGTGTGGATATCTACGAACGGGCCGACTGGGCCGGTGGTGCGGCAGCCTCCTCGGCGGAGATTTTTCCGGGGACGATTGTGGATCTCGGAGCGGCCGGGCACCCTTTTGGCGTGGCGAGTCCGGCGTTCCACGCCCTTGATCTGGAATCCCATGGTTTGCGGTGGCTTAACGCCCCCTATCCCATGGCCCATCCGTTAGAGGGAGCCCCGGCCGGAATCCTGCAGAGTTCTTTGGCGGATACGGCCGCGGAGTTGGGAGTCGATGCTCACGCATGGACGCGGTTGCACGGACACATTGTCCGGCATATTGATGAGCATGTGGCGAATGCACTAACGCCGCTGGTGCGTTGGCCCGATCGCCCCGTGCGCTTGGCGCAATTCGGTGCGGCCGGAACGTTGCCCGCAAGTCAGCTCGGCCGAGCGGCCTTTGCTACGCCACAGGCCCGCGCACTCTTCGCGGGCAGCGCGGTCCACGCGATTACCTCGCCTACGAGGCCATTTACCTCCGCATTCGGCTTGCTCTTTGGCGGGTTGGGCATGACCCGCGGCTGGCCCGTGGTGGAGGGCGGCACCGGCGCTCTTATCGACGCCCTCTTAAACCTCCTCCGTTCCCATCATGCGCGCCTCCACACCGGATGCGAGGTTCGCGACCTGCGGGAATTGCCCGCAGCCGAGGCGATTATTCTGAACCTGACCCCGCAGCAGATCCTGGGGCTGCGTGGGCTAGAGCTTCCCAGCCGTGTTCGCCGGAGCCTGGCGCGCTGGCGATATGGCAGCGCCGTCTTCAAAGTGGATTTCCATCTCAGCGAGCCCGTGCCGTGGACCGACCCGCGCGTGGGCCAGGCCGGCACCGTGCACGTGGGAGGCACGGTAGAGGAGATTTGTAGGGCAGAGGGGGACGTCGGCAAGCGGCGCATGCCCGAGCGACCCCTAGTATTGGCCTGCCAACAATACGTGGCCGACCCTTCCCGTGGGCTTACGCTGTGGACTTATGCGCACGTCCCGCGCGGCTATGCGGAGCGCTATCCGGGTGAGGTAACCGAGCTGATTACTGCGCAGATCGAACGCTTTGCCCCCGGTTTTCGGGATACCATCCTGGCTACCCACGCCACTAGCCCAGCCGAGCTGGAGCGGTGGAATCCCAACCTGGTGGGCGGCGATATTGCCGGCGGATCCATGACTGGGCTGCAAACTCTCCTGCGGCCACGCCTTTCGCCCCATCCGCATCGCCTCGCTCCGGGAGTATATATGGCCTCCAGCTCCGCCGCTCCCGGTGCTGGTGTGCACGGTATGCCGGGATGGTGGGCCGCCGAAGAAGCCCTCAGCGGGTGGAAAGGCGGCGCTGCCAGAAAAAGAGGCCCGCGCCGATGAGCCAGAGAGTCGCAGCGGCGAAGTACCCAGGGATGGTCGTGGTGCGGGGCAAGTAGGACCTGCCTGGGACGAGCCCTGCTATGACAGGCTCGATGAGGAAGCCCAGGACGGCGAGATAGTCGAACCACCGGAACTGGGCCGAGGCCGCGCCGGCCAGCCCCAATACCGGTCCAGAGAGGAGAGCCAGGATAAACCACTGGGCGTTGTACTCAAATGCCTCGCGCCAGTTGTACACACCGAAGACCACGAGCAAGGCGTAGTGCACGGCCAGCATCAAGACGATAATTCCCGTACCGGCCAGGAGTGCCTTGAGCCACCGGCCCGAATAATTCTTGCCTATGAGGTAGCTAAAGATTCCCCACACCATGCCCGAGCCCAGGACATTGCCTAGGTAGTTGCGCACGGAAAGGCGGAGGGGAGCGGCGCCGGTGAGTAGGGTGGGGTCGGCAAACGCGATGTGCACGGCCGCGTAGGCCACAGAAATGATGAGGCCAGCAGCAAAAATGTGGCGAGACATGTGGCTCCTAGATATGAAAAACCCTCGCCACCTACAGGAAGCAGGGAGCGAGGGAACAGGCTGGGAGGTCTAGCTTAGCGCCACCCCATGGTCATCAGCAGGCCGATGATGGCCAAGCCAAAACCGATGCCATAATTCCAAGCGCTGAGGTCCGCCATGAATGGGATGTCCTGGCCAGCGAGGTAATTGACCACGAGCCACAGCAAGCCGATGACCATCAGGCCCAGCATGATGGCTACGTACCACTTCGGGGTGCCCTCCGAATTGATCTTGACGGGGGTGCGGTTGGTAGCAGAGCTCGAGGTAGGGACGGAGGAGCTCTGAGAAATCTTTGACTTCGGCATAAGATACCTTTTCTAGATTTAAGTTCTTATCTAAGTTCGTACTGAGACCTTAGGATACCAGCAGCTATGGCTGCGGCAGAAGTGCAGCGGGGTCGAAATTCCACAGGCGAACCTCAATGTTTTGATCCTTACGCATGGTATCGCCTGGATTCACAGAGGCCCAGCCAATCTTATTGTTATCCACCAGCGCGCCGGTAGGCACGGGCTCCCCCGGCACCAGCTGGCCAGTCCAGCCAGCCGCGCGGAGTTCATCTTCGGCCTGCTTCTGACTCTGTCTTACCAGGTCAGGAGCCTTAAAGAGCATGCCATTGGAGACCTCAACGGTGACCGGCTTGCCCTTTTCCAGCTCCGCGCCTTCATTGGATACGCTCAGCACCGTGCCCTTCGGCTCCAAAGAATCGACTTCGCGCACGTCTACATCAAAGTCATTGGACTCGAGACGGCTCTGGGCATCTTCTACATTCATTCCGGAAACATTGGGTACGCGCTTCTTTTCGACGCCCTTAGATACCGTCACCCGTACCTTCGATCCCTTAGACAGCTGCGTGCCGCCGGCCGGATCCTGCTTGATGATTTGGCCGGCTGGTGCTTCATCGTTTTCCTCCGAAACGTCGGAGTTGAGTGCCAAGCCCGCCTCTTCGAGGGCTTGGGAGGCTTCATCCAAGGTCATGCCGGTAATGTCCGGGACATCTGTAATTTCCTTACCGGAGGACACAGTCAACGTTACTGAGGCATTCTTTTGCAGCTCGGAACCCGGGGCGGGATTGATGCGAATGGCATTATTGCGAGGGATATCCGGGTTAGCTTCCTCATTGACGGTAACCTGCAGGCCCATGTCTTCGAGTTCCTTAACCACCTCATTGCGCGGGCGGTTTTCCACCTCTGGCACGATGATCTTGTCGTGCGGGGCAGATTGGGTCTGGCGTGGCTTTTCGGGATCCTCCTTGTCATTGGAGAAGAAGTCCCATGCGAAGTAGCCCACGATAGCTACCAAGAGGGCGGCCAAGAAGGCAGCCAACCACTTCATCCAGCCGCCGCCCTGCTTGTCATCCTCTTCGGAGGGGCGGGTGGATTGAATCGGTGCGCGGTGCGCTGCCGCAGGGGCCGCGGCGGCTCCCACCATCTCGGTAGGCTGCTCGACCTCGTCCTCATTAACATGCATGCGCGCTGCCGCGGTGACCTGTCCATTGCGCAGGCGTTCCAAATCGCCGGCCATCTCCCAGGCGGATTGATAACGATCCGCAGGGTGCTTCGCCATTGCGGTAAGCACCACCGCATCAATGTTGACGCGCTGGGTGGGGGTTAGTGAAGGATCCGCGATGAGCTCCGACGGTGGTGTCGGCTCTTCCTGTACGTGCTGATAAGCAACCGCAAACGGGGTTTCGCCCTCAAATGGGGTCTGACCGGTAAGGGCCTCGTAGAGCACGCAGCCCAGTGCATAGACATCCGAACGGGCATCCGCATTCTTACCGCGGGCTTGCTCGGGAGAAAGATATTGGGCGGTGCCGATAACGGCGGAGGTTTGCGTCATCGCCGAGGTGGAATCATCCAAGGCGCGAGCGATGCCGAAGTCCATCACCTTCACCTGGCCGGTGTTGGTGAGCATAATATTCGCCGGCTTGATATCACGGTGGATAATGCCGGCTTCGTGCGAGGCTTGCAGTGCATCCGCTACCGGTTTGAGGATATCGGCCGCTTCCTGGGCGGATAGTGCTCCATCCTCGCGAATAATATCGCGCAAAGTGCGGCCATTGACCCGCTCCATGACGATATACGGGATGGTCATGCCATCCAGCTCGGTTTCCCCGGTGTCATAAACCGCCACGATATTGGGATGATTCAACTTGCCCGAGTTCTGGGCCTCGCGGTAAAAACGCTCCCGGAAGTTGACGTCGCGCGCCATTTCCGGGCGGAGCATCTTTACCGCAACCTGGCGGCCTAGGACGGTGTCTTCGGCAGCATAGACCTCAGACATGCCGCCGGCGCCGATGATCTCGCCTCTCCGATAGCGGTCATTGACCATCGCTTAGTCACCCTCCTGTGTCAGTAAATCAGCCAAGTCTCCGGGGAGCTCATTAGCCTGCGAGTTTACTGGAGTATCCAGCTCAGGTGTGTTTTCAACGTGCGTATCCTGCGGATTCTGTTGCGTCGGTAGGGCCGGGGGCTGCTGTTGGTGGGTGGGCGAGTGGCGCGTGGGTGTCTCACGGTGAGTAGTACGCGGAGTCTCTTCTTGCTCCGTCTCCTGCGGCTCGGTCTCTGTCACCGTCACCGGTGCTGGGGCCTCTTCCGTATCTTCGTCCGGGGTGTCTTGGTGGGTGGTGGTGGGATCGCGGTACTCCGTAACCACCGAGGTTTCCGGCGTGCTGGAGGGTGCGCTCGTTCCCTCGCTATCGCTTAGCTGCTGGTAGGCGAGGTAACCACCGCCGGCCAAGGCCGCGAGGAGCAAGGTGATGCCCAGGCCCTTCAGAAAGGAGGAGCCACCCTTCGATTCCTTAACTGGAGCGGTTCCCGCTGCCGGATGGATCGTGGTGGGTTGGGCAACGTTGCCCAACATCTCCGTCGAGGCGGACGGCGATGGTTCTGGTGCGCGCTGCGCTAGCGGTGCGGACTTGGGCTGTGGCGGGCGCTTGCCCAAGCGGACTGCGGAGATGGCTAGAGTGAACTCGTTGCCATCGGCGTAGCGGGTGGCCGGATCCTTGCGCAACGCAATGCGAATGAGCTCGCGCGCCGGGGCGCTGATATTTGTCGATAGCGGATCCGGCTCCTGATTGATATGCGCCAGGGCGATGGACACGGAGGAATCTCCGGTAAAGGGACGCTTGCCGGCGAGCATTTCATAGCCAACGACGCCGAGTGAATAGACGTCGGAAGCCGGCGTCACATCCTTTCCCTGTGCTTGCTCGGGAGACACATACTGTGCGGTGCCTACCACCATGCCGGTGCGAGTCAGCGGCACGGCTGCGGCTGCCTTGGCAATGCCAAAGTCCGTGATCTTGACCTGGCCATTTTGCGTAATGAGCAAGTTGCCGGGCTTAATATCGCGGTGCACGAGCTCCATGCGGTGGATGATGGACAGGCCATGCGCAGCCTGCTCGAGGACGTCGAGAGCCAGCTCCTCCTGCAGCGTATTTTCGCGCGCCAGCAGGTCTGCAAGGGATTCGCCACGGACGTATTCCAAGGCCATGAAACAGAATTTGCGGCCGTTGTCTTCCAACTCGCGGTAATCATAGGTGGCTACCACGTTCTCGGACTGAATAGATTCGGCCGATTTTGCTTCGTTGCGGAAACGCGAGAGGAACTCTTGGTTATCGGAAAACTCCGGGCGTAGAACCTTGAGCGCGACCTCCCGATCATTGCGGGTGTCATCGGCCAACCACACGGTGGACATTCCGCCGTGGCCGATTACCCACTGCAGCTCGTAGTCGCTGCCAATCAGTGCCTGGAGATGTTCCTTATTCTCGGCGCTATTCATTACTGCTCCCCCTGGTATGCGCGCAGGATAGCGCGGCCAATTGGGCCGGAAACCTTGCCGCCTGTCGCGGACTCACCTAAGTTACCACCATTTTTTACCACGACGCCCACTGCGATATCCCGCTCCGGATCGAAGGCGACGTACCACACGTGCGGGGCTAGGCCCTCGCCATGCTCAGCGGTACCGGTCTTGGAAGCAAAGCCATTGCCATCATATCCAGCGGAGGAACGCTCCGAGGCATACATCAAATCAGTAAGCGTAGCCGCAGTTTCCTCGTTAACCGCCTGGTCCGCCTTCTTTGGTTTGGTGGTGCGGATGTCCTTCATCTGGGCGTCGGTAATGCGATTGACCAGGTAGGGCTGCATGCGGGTGCCCTTATTGGCCACGGTGCCCGCCATAACAGCTGCTTGCAGCGCGGTCATGGTGACATCGCGCTGACCAATGGCGGACTGCGCCGTGGCCGCCCCATCCGGCAAATCGCCCAAGGTACCGGCGGAGGTGGAGACGCCCAGGTCATAGTTTTCTCCCACGCCAAAGGCCTTGGCATATTTGCGCAACTCATCTGCGCCGAGCTGCTCCGACATCTCCACAAAAGCGGTATTGCACGACAGCGCAAAGGCGGTCTGCAGGGTTACCGCATCCTGGCCGTTGCACTTTTGGTTGGCATAGTTAGTCAGCTCCGTCACCGTGTCTGGCAAGGTAATGACATTGGAACCGGTCAAGGTGGATGAAGGATTAAAACCGTTGTTCAGACCGGCCGCGGTGGTAATGATCTTGAAAATGGAACCGGGAGGCAGCGTTTCTGCACCGGCGTGGTTGACCAGCGGCTGCCCCTCCTGCTCTTGCAGGTTGGCCCAAACATCTTCAGCGGAATC
This sequence comes from Corynebacterium nasorum, assembly GCF_032821635.1. NCBI lineage: Bacteria > Bacillati > Actinomycetota > Actinomycetes > Mycobacteriales > Corynebacteriaceae > Corynebacterium > Corynebacterium nasorum. The sequence continues at coordinate 116,666 of NZ_JAVBIE010000007.1, forward strand.
GCCCATCAGATCATTCGGGTTATAGCCAGGGTTGGAGGCCATAGCCAGAATCTTGCCGGTGGAAGGCTGAATGGCAACCGCAGACCCCTCGTAACCCGGGCCCACAAGCTGATCATAGGCAGCCTGCTGGAGTGCAGGATCAATGGTGACCTCTACATTTGCGCCCTGCTTCGGCTTATCGGCCAGAGCATCGAGCCAGTTTTGCTTCATCAATGAATCATCGGTGCCATTGAGGATGTCATTTTGGGAGGACTCTAGTTCCGAGGCACCAAATTGGCTCGACAAGTAGCCGGTCAAGTTGCCAAAGGCCGGTGAATCAATGGGGTAGGAGCGCGAGTAGGTCTCGTCTGGATTCTGCGTCGACTGTGCCAATACGGTATTGCCCGCGAAGATCTGTCCGCGCGGGGTGGTCTGCATTTCCATGAAGCCGCGCATATTCCGCGGATTATGGGCGTATTTATCTTCAGAAAAAGCCTGAATCACCGTCAAGTTGACCAGCAAGATGGCCGTCAAAATGATGGCGAATAAGGACACTAGACGGATGGATCTATTCATCGGTGAGCCTCCTGGACCGACGGGAACATGGAGGTATCGCTCGGCGCATTGCTCGAGGTCTCCTGCATGGGGCGACGAGCCGCGTTAGAGATCCGCAGCAAGATCGCCAATAACACATAGTTAGCCATGAGAGAGGAACCACCGGCAGACATGAACGGCGTGGTCAAACCGGTCATCGGCAGCAGGGCGGAAATGCCGCCGGTGACCACAAAGACCTGGACTGCCAAGGTAAGAGAAAGACCGGAAGCCACCAGCTTGCCATAGGTATCGCGGGTGCGCAGCGCAGTGCCAAAGCCGCGGATGGCCAGCATACCGAAAAGCACCAGTACGCCGGCAAGGCCAATGAGGCCGAACTCCTCACCGATTGCAGCAAGGATGTAATCCGAGTGGGCCACCGGAACGAGTTCTGGATGCCCCTCGCCCAAGCCGCTGCCAGAGATGCCACCGGAAGACATGCCGAATAGCGACTGGGAAAGCTGGAAGCCCGTGCCATCATAATTGCCCAGCGGGTCTAGGAAGTTAGAAAAGCGTTGCTGGATTTTCGCGGAGATCTGATAAATACCGAAACCACCTACACCGACGAGGACAACGCCGATAAGCAGCCAGCTCACCCGGCCCGTGGCCATAAACAGCATGCCAAGGACGGTGCTAAACAGCAGCAGCGCTGGGCCGAAGTCATTGGAGATACCCATGATGACGATCGCGATGGCCCAAATGATCAGGATGGGTGCGAGGTCGCGCAAGCGCGGCAGGGAGATACCCAGTACTCGGTATCCCGCCACGGTAAATAGGGAGCGCTTCTGCGTCAGCAGCATGGCAAAGAACAAGATCAGCAAGATCTTGGAGAACTCGCCGGGCTGGATGGAAAAGGGACCCAAGTTTAGCCAGATGCGTGCCTCCACGCCTGGAGGCTGCGGCCAAACCAATGGCAGGGCCAGCAGGACAAGGCCTGCGGCACCCAAGATATAGGAGTAGCGCGTCAGCGAGCGGTGATCCTTCAAAATGGCCAAGACCAGCACGAAGAGTACGAGTCCGACGATGGTCCACATAACCTGACGCACCGCGAGCCCGCTTTCATTGACCAGATCTAGGCGGGCCAACATGATGAGCCCGATGCCATTAAGGATCGCCACGATGGGCAGCATGATCTGATCGGCATAAGGTGCTAAGAAGCACATCACCAGATGGGCGACGGTAAAGATGCCAATGAACCCGCCAATGAGATAAACCAGGTCCATGGTCAGAGCGTTGTCCTGGGAAAGCTCCAAGCTCACCAAGGTAATAGCGAAGACAATGGCGGCTAGGATGAGCAGGCCGAGTTCGGTTCCTCGGCTAAAAAACTTTTTCACAACCTACACCTCCCGGCAGGTGACGCCAGGCTTGTTTTTCTTGGCATCCTTCTTATCTTTTTGGCTCGGCGCAGTGATACATGGCTTGAGCGCCTTATCGCCCAAATCATTGACTTGCTGCTGTACCTCACCCAGATCACCAGTGGAGAGATGGTCGACGGCGCTGCGTTCAGATTCCGGTAGGTCCGTAACCTTTAGCGGTGCAAAGTCGCCCTTGCATGGCTCGCCGGAAAAGAGGAGCGAATTGCTGTCATTGATGCACACGTATTGGTTCGTGGAGTGTAGTTCCTTGCCAAAGACGGAGTAATCAGCACCCTGTTGGATGGTGATTTCCTGTGCCTCGTTGGTAGCTACGTAATAATTATTGGACAAGAAGTTCTTTGCCCACAGTCCGGCACCGATGACCAGTGCGAGGACGATGAGCAGGGCAAGAAGGACCTTCCAGCCGGTCTTTCGGCCGGAAGTTTCCTCCTCCGCTTCTTCATCAGCTGGCTCGGGGCGCTCCTCCTCACCATCGGACATGACGGCCGGTGGAATTACTTGAGGCTTGCGGGAGAGTTGTGCCGCCCGCGAGGCGGAAGAATCCGGATGGGTTGGGTCTTCCGTAGGGCCCGCGAGGGCGCCGACGCGGAATGGTTTGTGCTCCTGGGGGCTTTCCTCGGTTACTTCACCGATAACCACGGTGACATTATCCGGGCCTCCGGAACGGATGGCTAGGTCCACTAGGGTGGAGCCGGCCTGCTCAATGCTGCCTTGCCCCAGTGCGGTCTCAATAGTGGAGGCGGTTACCGGATCCGAAAGCCCATCGGAGCACAACAGGATACGGTCGCCGGGCTTGGCGTCGAGAGTAAATAGCGTTGCTTCGACCGGGCGGCCCGTATAGGCCTTTAGAATGAGGGACTTTTGCGGGTGCGACGAGACGTCGCCTGGGTCCAGTTCGCCCTTATCCACCAGGGATTGCACGTAGGTATCATCCTTGGTGATCTGCTCGAGTTTGCCGTCGCGCAGCAGGTATCCGCGGGAATCACCCACATGGCAGACGCCGAAATCCGTGCCGTTGAAGAGCATGGTGGATAGCGTGGTGCCCATGCCTTCGGTTTCTGGATGGGCCTTGACGTGATCACTGATGGCCTCATTGGCCTGCTCGGCGGCTGCTTCCAGCAGTGCTTTAGTGTCTTCTTGGCCCGGATCTTGGTCCAAAATTTCTAGGTGGTTGACCATCAGCTCGGAGGCAACCTCGCCCGCCGCGTGGCCGCCCATGCCATCGGCCAAGATCAAAAGGTGAGGACCGGCGTAGCCTGAGTCTTCGTTATTATCGCGAATGAGGCCGCGATCGGACTTAGCAAAGAAGTTCAGCTTCAGTGTCATGCGTTCAACCTCACGGTAGTGCGGCCCAGCTTAATTTCGGAGTCCGCGCCGACTACCTCGGGTTGGTCGATGCGCACGCCATTGACAAAAGTGCCATTGCGAGATTCCAAATCTTCTACTACCCATTCGCTACCGCGGCGGAATAGCCGGGCATGGTGGCCAGAAGAATAATCATCGCCCGTGACAAAATCGCAATCAGAGGCTCGGCCCAGCGTGCAATCCTCTAGTGTGCCCAATTCCATGTGGGAGCCTTGCAACGGCCCCTCAACGATGGACAGCTGCTTAATCGCTTCCCGACGCCGCGGTGCCCCCACCTTCTTCGACTGTTGGCGGATAGCACCGGCGGACTTATTGGTATCGCGGCGCATGGCGTTCAAGGCCACCAGGATAAAAATCCAGAGCAGAGCCAACAAGCCGATGCGAAGCGCCAGCATGATGACTGCATCCATGGCGACCTCCCTTCCTTAACTGAACTTAGTAGCTGTGCGAATCAAGGCCCGTGATGCGGACCTCGATGTGGGAATGGCCCATGGTGATCACGTCGCCATCGGCAAGCAGCCAATTATCAATCGGCGTTTCATTCACGGTGGTGCCGTTGGTGGACTGCAAATCCACCAGAACCGCATCCTGGCCGTTCCAGGTGATTTCCGCGTGCTGACGGGATACGCCCGTATCCGGAAGCCGCAGGTCGGCGTCGTTGCTGCGGCCGATAATATTGGAGCCTTCTTGCACGTGATAGACGCGCGAGGAGCCATCCTGCAGCATCAGGTTGACTGCGGGGCCCTGTGGCTGCGGAGCGGGTTGACTATCTGGAGCAATGAAAGCGGTAGTTACCGCGTCATCAGCCGTATTCTCGTGCTGCTCGGTCATCTGGTCCTCCTGACCATCAAAGTCGTGGAAAATAGCCTCAAATCCGGTCTCTTCCGTGGGCTCGTGATCAATAAACGAGGACACGCGAAGCTGACCCGTGCGCAAACCAGATTCTTCGGCCACTCGCACAATCACGGGGCCCGCGAGGGACCATCCGCTATTGCGAATAAAGCGCGTCAACTGGTCTGCACAATCGGCCGGCACATTGCGATCCTGCGACAAGTTCTCCAAATCCTTGGAGGAGACACCCACAGTCATTACGTTCGGACTATAAAGGTTGTCATCGTCGCCGCGCGCGAGATTGTCCTGAGCTTCTTGCTTTAAAAGCTCATCAATTTCCGCGGGAACGACCTTGCCGCCGAAGACAAGGGCCATGCCGTTATCAAGGCCGCGTTGCATGGCGGAGTCCAGCTTCGCCAGCTTTTCTAAAAACGCCACGAGCCATTCTCCTTTCCACCATGCAGCGATCAGTAGCGATCAGTATAGTTTGTTCACCCCCTCGAAACGTAGATGGCGACGCGAAAGTTCCCAGAAATTCGCTGCTCCTTCCCCGAAATAGTTTATTTTTCCTGCCGATTTGTAGTTCTGAGCAGCATTCGTGGTATCTTTATCAAGTCGCTAAGACATCCACACCCTGCCCGGGTGGCGGAATTGGCAGACGCGCTGGCTTCAGGTGCCAGTGTTCGATAAGGACGTGCGGGTTCAAGTCCCGCCCCGGGCACCATGAGCAGTTGAACAAACTGCACCACCGGAAGTAACAAACTCGAAAGGGTATGTTACCTCCGGTTTCTTTCGTTTTCCGGTTCTTCAGGGCCGAGGATTGAACGTGCGGGGATTGAGGGTGCACATCCCGTTTGAGGGCAATGTTTGATGTGACGATGGGTTATGGGTTCGCGAGTTCGGAGGGATTTCGCTAGGAGCGGAATCCGTGGCTTTTTTATGTGGGGATGGGGATTATTGACGGCATGGAACAATCAACGAAGAAAGCCGCATTAGTTACTGGTGGGTCGCGTGGTATTGGACGTGCGGTAGTAGAAACCCTTGCACGGGGTGGGTACGACGTTGTACTGACGTGGAATAGTAACCGCACCGCTGCGGATGAGGCGGTCACTGATTTGTCGTCCCGGGGCTATCAGGTTCGTGCTGTACGTGCAGATCTAAGTGCCAGTGATTCTGTCGAAGAAACGGTTAAAGAGCTAGCGCAAGAAGGTCCTTTTAATGTCGTTGTCAACAACGCCAGTGCCGGAACTGAGATCGGGCCCATAGTTGATACTGAGTTAGACGAATGGAATAAGGCCATCACTATTAATGCGACGGCCCCTTTCTTGCTTATTAAGCATCTTGCTCCTTCGATGCCTCAGGGAAGTTCCATTATTAATATTTCGTCGTTGAATACTTTGTTGCCGCAACCTGGGATCGCTGAGTATTGCGCGGGGAAGTCTGCTTTGGAAGCACTGACGCAAGTAGCTGCTAAAGAACTTGCAGCTAAAAATATTACGGTCAACGCAGTTCGGCCAGGAGTAACAGATACCGACGGCCAGCGAGAGGTCAATCCGGATCCGGAGCTAAGGCAACAGCTCGCACAGATGACCCCTATGGGTAGGTTGGGCCGCCCGGAAGATATTGCAAAGGTAGCCGCTTTCCTTGCGGGGCCAGAGTCGCGCTGGGTTACTGGCCAAATGATTACGGCCTCAGGCGGACTGTAAATCGGTGCTTGGATGTGTTTAGGCGGCTAGGCACAGGCCCTGATTCGACGAGTGTGAGGCGCGGTCGAGTAGATCGTCGATGCTGAGGTTTAAGGATTGGTGAATGCTGCGAATGACTTCTGACGATGCTTCTTTCCTGCCACGTTCAATATCTGATAGGTGGGATCGTGACAGGTTTGCTTCATCGGCTACGTCTTGGAGAGTCTTGGATTGTGCTATCCGCGTTTGGCGAAGTGCTTGTCCGATGCGTGTTCGAAGCAAGTCGGGTGTTGGGTCGGTTGATAAGGAAACGAGTGTCAGCGGCATACTCTTATCCTACGGTCAATGTGTAAATCGCGCGTAGCGAATTTGTGAGTAGTTAGAAATCAAGTTTGATCAACGCCCGAAAACCACCGTGAATAAGGTTAGTCGGTCGATGACTGGTAGTAACGCCGGTTAGTTCCCTGGCATGGTTTCCTATTTTTCTCTAGAAATGACCGGAACCAAACCCAAGACGCTTCAGTATATCCTCAGCTCTAACGTCGAATACTTTGGAGGTTTAAGGGATTTTTCCGTGTTATCTGTTGTTAACATGGTTTTATGCTCACTGAATCTGTTCGTTCGCTGTTAAAAGAAACTACCGCCTACGCGCAGCGTTGCACTGATAGCGAAGACCATACAGTGGCTGCCGGATTATTGACTCGTTCGGGGCAGTCGATTTTTGGATTGAATGCCTATCATTTTCTCGGTGGGCCGTGTGGCGAGATTTCCGCTTTGGCTAACCATGCCGCAGTGTGTCCGGATGATCCGGTTGAGGCTGTTGTGGCTGTTTTCGGGCCGAATGGTCAAGTGATTTCTCCGTGTGGGAAATGTCGACAGGTTTTATACGACGTTGATCCTTCGATTCAATGCGTAGTTCGTGGAAGCAACGGGCTCGAGGTGGTTACTGTTGCGGAGTTGCTTCCCTTTGCTTTTGACCCGCGTGAAATTGATGCAAGGCAGAAGATTTTTATGTGGGAGGGCTACGAAAAGGCGATACGCAGTGGGGTGAAGCAACAGACTATTAGGATCGATGATCCGTTTCAGACTGGGCCAGCGCTATTGGTCTTTGAAAAAGAAAACGGGGAGGTAGTTAGCTTATCTGCCCAGGTTAAGTCAGTAGTGCCAATTCGGCGAATGGATTTGACTGAGGCGCATGCGCGTAATGACGGATTCAGCTCGCTTGTAGAGCTTCACGAAGCTTTAGACAAGCATTACCCTAGTCTTCGAGACGATGACCTCGCCGATGTGGTGACTTTTGAACTTGAAGCGGATGATCACTCGTCGTCGAATTCGCCTGCGAGGGCTAGTGAATGTAAGTAACAGCCACGATTTTTAGGATGGCGTTGATGCTTGCGGAGATTGTTGCGATATAGGAGCTCGCATGACCGAGAGCAGGGTGGGTAAGCGTCCTGAAATACACAATTTTTTAGTTCAGGTATTGCTCAGGGGGGCCGTGCTTCCTCGAATGATTTTTACTGCCTGATATTCTCGCAGTTCGGAAATCGGCCCCCACGTGCGTTTGAAAATGAAGTGCCCTGGATTTTGTTCCTAGGCTTGTGCCTTGATTTCCATTATTTTTCGACTGGGGTGGTGTTCCCAAAATTCGGCTTCTACTTCAGCCGGTGTGCGGTAGCCCAGGCTCTGGTGGAGGCGTGATTGGTTCCACCAGTTGACCCACTCGAACGTCGCGATTTTCACATCGACCACATCGGCCCACGAGCGCCTATGGATCAGTCCGTTCTTGTAGGAGCCGTTGACGTCCTCAGCCAAAGCATTGTCATAGGAGTCGCCCACCTTCCCAGTGGACGCTGCGATACCGTTCTCGGCAAAGCGCTTGTTGTAGACGATGCTCACATATTGTGAACCGTGGTCTGAATGGTGAATCAAGCCCGTTGTTTCCTTGGCGCACACGATTGCCTGGTTCAGTAAACGACGAAACGGCAGTGTTTGTTTTTAATGAAAGTAAGAGTGACAGTCCGTACGCTAGCCGTATTGTGCTTGCTACTGAGGACACTACAAATGTGGTAACTCGTGATATGAGACCGGTCGCGTTGAGGGCTTGTACTGATAAAACAGCTGTCTGGATAGAACGCGATGAAGATGATGGCAGCGGATTAACGCTTGTGCGTATGGGAGTTGACGGATTACTGTCTGAGTCTCGTCTCGACGGGCCTACTGGAATAGTCGCTTCAGAATTTTTCTCTGTTCTTGGGTGTGGGAAAGAAAACTCCTATATTTCATTTCCTGACGAATTTAGTAGTGCGGATGTTTTTCAGTCGATGGTTTAAGCAAGAAACAAACCTTGAAACATGAAGGAAAACTCAAGGATCTACCGGAACCAGGTGTAAATAGGTCTTCTCGTTACGAAGAAGGAAGTGTGTTGTACTTTTCGGGTCGAAGAACGCTCCTGGAAGTCGATCTTGTGCATCAGGAAATTAGAGAAACTGAACCTCTTATTGGTGTAGACCGTCGCCCTGTATCTGCAACGAGCGACGGAGAGAATTTGCGTATTGTGACTCAGCCGCTCGACGGTTCCGAAGAGCTTCTCGTGCATTCATTTTCGTTTGAAAGTCCAGCTCCGGATGAGGACGGCACGCATATAGCAAAGCTTAGCCAGCTTATGCGCGGCGGTACTGCAAAAGATGCATATACGATTCCGATGTCTATTTACGCCTATTAGTCGCTATACGTAGTGCTAGTTCACGGGTTTAGTTCGGGCAAGGAAGTCGCACAAGCGACTTCCTTGCCCTGTGTCACTGTCACGTCCTGGTGTTCGCAGTCACGGCTAGCGATTGTCTGACACGAGAAAAGCCGCCGAGGTTTCGGCGGCTTTTCTATGCTGACCATGCCCGACGAGCGCTTAAGCGCTCTAGGTTATGGTGCATTGTTACCTTGGGTCTTGACACGTGCTGGGGTTGGGTGCGCCCCAGGTGCAGCTCCTCTAACTTGAGGGAATATATTAAACGAGTAGTAACTACGCTCTTTTCATTGCGATGCGTTCATAGGAACGGCGCAGACGTTTAATGCACATCATTATGACAATGAGAAAGTGGATGCCTGCCGCCGCTGCGATGCCGGTGAGGGGGGATGCCCATGATCCTTGACTCATGCCATTCCAGGATCCCACGATGACAAGATAAACGGTAAGCGCGAGGCCCCATACAATAGCCCACAGAGTGTTGGACATGCACTCGTCAACCAGGTGATAATCGTTCTCTGTTAAGCGTTTATCCTGACTCAGCGACATTCGCAGTTGAAAAAGAAAAATCGACATCGAAAAAAGTAGCCCGGACACTATAGATACACCAGCAACCGCATCGCCCACGTCGCTGAGCTTTCCGCCCATTAGTCCCGTTCCGATACCTACGAGGCAGGGGACGCCTAGTTGAGCGGACCAGGCCAGCCAATCCGCTTTACCCGTTTGATCGTTATAGAGGGTGCGAAAGTGGTCAGCAGGGACGCGCCGCAGCGATGACTTACCCATCAGGCATCATCCTTCCTGGGGTTTGCTCCAGGCAGGGTCCCACGATTCCTGATGACGTTGGAGGAGACCGCCTATTCTCTCTGTGCAGCGGGCGATTAGCTCTTCATCGGTTAGGGGCGTGTCCCCTGCTTCGGACAACACCTCACGGATAGCGGGTCCTGTCTCGTTCCCCAATAAAAACTTTTTTGAGCGGTCGCCATATTCCATCGTGACGTACACCTCATGATCGGGATCGAGATCTGGTACGGAAACGACCTGACTGAGTACTTTTTTATCTGACAGCTTCTTAAGCAAATGACGTGGGAAGTATTTTGAGCCCCGTACGGGTCGCGCTAGATGGGAAAGTCGCCCCACCTTAATGTCCGGGCCGTCAGCAATGTCGACGCTTCTACCAGTTATTCGAACCTCAATCTCCGCCAAATTAGCTAATTTGGTCCACGTTTCGGCCTCAGTTTCCCTAGCTGTTGTCATAGTTATGGCGTCTATGGACTCCGAGAAGTGGTGCTTGAACATGGCCAAGATGCGGCTTCCCCCCGAACCGCGTGAGGATTCTTCTGCTAGAAAGTAAGCGCGTTCGCCAATCTGGGGTACAAATAGCAGTGCGCGGTTTGATCCCACGGGCGCTTCATCATCGGTAATTATATGAACGATTTCCTTGGTATTCACGTCCCGCACCTCTCCGGGCTCACCGTAGGAACCGACACGAAGATCTACCAATAACACCCGCGCGGCAACCCGTTTGGCAGATTTGACCACCACAAACGTTTGATATTTACCGAAGGTCTGGTCTTCTTCGAGGATATCGTTCACCCAGTCGTGGAATATATTGAGAAGATCTTTTCCGTCGAGATCTGAGGGTGAGCGGGTTTCTCCGTTGTGAACCCGCTTTTGATGGAAAGTCATTTCTGTGACGGTTAGAACTCGTCGGCCCATCGCTACTCCTTTTTTAAAGTTCTATCAGTATCGCATATTTAACGGCCTAGAAGTGGGGGTAGGGCAGACAGGTTCCTCGACCGTATAGCCGCCTACACCGACGTGCACATATTGACGGCATTTTCCGGCAAGCTCACCGACGAAAACGGTCAGGAGCACAACGAGGCCAACATCAAACCACCCGAGGTGCGGGATGTGGAAACGTCGTTTAAAGACGCACACGGTCCGTACCGTGTGCTGATTGTCGCAGACAAGTTCCAGACCGGCTTCGACGAGCGCCGCCTGTGCGCCATGTATGTCGACAAGAAGCTTTCCGGCGTTGCCACCGTTCAGACCCTGTGGAGGCTTAACCGTATCTGCGACGGCAAAACTGACCCTATCGTTCTCGACTTCGTCAAAGACCCCGCCAAAGTGCTTGAGGACTTCCAGCTCTACTACAAGTCAGATTCCCTGCCGGACAACGTTGACCCATCCATCCTGTTTGAGGTCGCCGACGACCTCGACGCAGCTGGCATCTACACCGAGGCTGACATGGATGCGGTCGCCGAAATCTATTTCAAAACCAAAGACACCACAGGTCATGAAAACTTCCGTGACCGCCTCAAACACCCCATCGAGCGCTGGAACGACCAGATAAACGCCGCCCGCCGCGCCAAGCCGCAGGATAATGAGACGATCCAACGCCTCCTCGACTTCCGCGCCAAACTGCGCACCTACGTCAAAAGTTGGGAGTTTCTCTCCCAAATCGTCAACTTCGAGGACCCCTCCATGGTTAAACGTGCAGTGGTCGCCAAATACCTCTACCGCAACCTGCACGTCGACGAAAACGACGACGAAATCGTCGACATTGCCGGAGTGGACGTTATCGGCGCGCGCGTCGAGGCAGCCACCGACCCAATGAACCTCGGGCTGACCGACGGCGACGGCGAGCTGGCCGGGCTGGAGGTGCCCACCTTTGGTGGTGGCGGGGCGGCTAAACCCGGTTCGGAAACCCTCGCTGCGTTCGACGAAGCCGTCGACGAAGCCAACCAGATTCTGGAGGCCGCTGGAATTCCCACCAACACGCCTGTGATGCGTTCATTCGTGCTCAACCTGTACGAAATGCTCCAGCAGGAAGAAAGTCTCCAGGAGATGGCGCGCGAAAACACCCGCGAGCAGCTGGAACAGGCCCCGGCACTGTCCGACGAGCTTTCATCAGCCCTGTTCACCCTCATGACGGCCAACGAGCAGTTGGGGGAGTTGTTTACCGGCGATATGGTTTCTATCGACAAGCTGCGCAAAGTGATGGCAACACTGCTTTTCCGCGCGGCCAACGACAACGCCCAGTAGCCCGCCCAAGCCCCTCCCGGCCGTTTACCCGTAGCACCGGCAGGGCAGGGGCGCAGTAACGCCAGGATGACGCATGAGCATTTACGACGACAGTGCCGCGGATGACGTGCCGGTGTGGGAGCCGCAGTCGCAGCCGATGACTCTCTCGGAGATTGCCGCCGAGGTGGGGCTGAGTCGAGACGGCATGCATCAGTGGATGCGCGTGTATTCCGACTTTCCGAAGCCTTTGGGTTCGTCAGGGCATGATAGAACCTTTGACCGGGCCGAAGTGTCCGCTTGGCTCCACAAAAATCGCCTCCACCAGTACGAATGTGCGAACCACAACGATTTACAGACCGTGCGGGATATGGCGGAGGTCATCGGAATGGCACCGCACCGTCTTGCCACCCAGCTGCGGCGAGTGCCAGGCGCACCCACCCCGATGATTGGTTTCGATGACACCACCGGCCGCAGGCTACGCGTCTACAGTGCCAGGGAGGTATCCCGATGGATTGAGCAGCGATTCCCTGGCCGTTACAACACTCAACAGTTGTTCTACGAAGCTACAGCCAAGTGACCTTACTAAGCCCCAGGCGGGTTCCTGCGACGACATTTACTGTCGGGTGCATGGCTATGCGTCGGAGGCGAAAATCCCTACGGTGTGCAGGGGTACACAATGGTGCGTAGTCCGTCGGCACATTCATACTGCGAGTGTCACAATAAGCGCCACTATAGAGAAAATGAGCATTCCTAAACAGTTAATCCAGAATTCGGTGCCGATGAATCGAGCTTTTAAGTGAGCAAAGGCTGCGGCAAAGAAATATGCGACGATGCCTGCTAGTGCCGCAATTCCGATCCCGGGCAACCACAGTCCGATTATTAGACCGGAAATAGCGACGCATTTGATATAGATGAGCGCCCACCACCATTGGCGTGGGAATTTCACGCCGGTGAGGCATTTTTCAATGAAGTGTGCGGGGCGAATCGACAGTATGACATCACCGAAAAGAATGATGGCCAGGATGATGGAGGGCCAGGAGGGGGTTGTTTCGAGGTTCATAATTGGACTCCATATGCGTTTTCTAATCGATTGACGATGGTGCGTGCTTGTTCTTTGAGTTCTTGAGACGAATAGCGCCCGGCTGCCCAACCGATAAGTAACCCGAGGTAGGCGTGGTACAAAACTCCCGCGAAGTTACGAGAATTTTCTTCGGTCAAAATGGACGTTGCAAGCCGCCGAAGGATTTCTTCTGTCAGTAGGTGTTCCAAGCGTTTGAGCTCTTGACCTTGATCACCTAACTCGATAAGGGCAGATGCAAAGGAGCGGGAAAGATCGCTGTGTCCTGCAAACATATCCAAAAATGGGTCGATTACAGAAATCAGATCTCCTGGTGGCTGATTTCTGAGCTCGTCATGGATTTGGGCGATTCGGTAGCTTATGCAGTGAACCAGTAATGCGCGTTTTTCACCGACAGACATCACTGTGCCAACGCTTACTTCTGCTTTCCTTGCAATTGCTCTGATGCTGGTATCCGCATATCCCGTATTTTCGAAAAGCTCGCTTGCGGCGGTGAGAACTTTTAGGTGTGTTGCATTTTTTGAGAGGGTCCGTGAATTCTGATGAACGTGTTCAGTGAACATGTTCATTACAGTAGCAGTTTTGTTGCTGACCGGGAAGAGAACTGCAAAAGCGATGTCTGACGAGGAAGTATCCGAGTATCTCCGTTTAGCGGAATCTGGAGCTGCCTTACTCGAATAGGGGTGAGGTGATGATATCCCGGTTGTAGTATCCAAAAATGGGTCTCTCAACCTGATGACTTTTGGATGCGCGAAGACTGGTTTGGGGACAATCTATTGTGCTGATCGGTCGGATCATCCTGAAGTCTACTTCGTGAAGCCCGGGAGCTTTCCGTGTTTGGATCGGGAGGGGTCAAGTTAGGCTGCCTTGAACCTTATTGTTGACTCGCCCAGAATAAGCAGTTGAACAAACTAAAGCACCGGAAGCAGAAAGCTTGAAAGAGTCTCGTGCTGTCAAGGGGTGAATGCGCCACTTCGACCGGGAGGTAGTTGTGACGCGTTGGACTCCGAAGGATGTTAAGGATGCTGCTGTTGAGCGCGTGGTGGCAGGCGAGGCAGTTAGCCTGGTCGCGCGTGATGTGCCTGG